>CALFTN010000057.1 GCA_937916395.1 uncultured Clostridia bacterium
TACAACCGAAAGTTATAGTATTCACGAAAGGTTACTTTAAAACGGCACAACAACAAAGAGGTCAAAACCTCGAAATTGTATGCACCACATATTCAGTTTAAAATGCGATTACCTCATAAAAAACTTTCATACAATTGTTCTCCTTTCGGTATCTGCTTTTGCAGATTTATTTAAATGTATTTTAGCATAATTATTAAGGTTTTTCAATAATTTTCAAAAAACAAGAAGTATTCATATGACTTACATTTTTTTGAATAAACATCCACCTGCCTAGCAGGTAGATGTTTATTTGATAGTGTCTGTAGAAAAGGAAAATAGCTATAACTATTTTTTAAAATTGAGATTGAATAATCGTTTCAAAGTAATTCTTTATTGCTCCACCAATAAGCTCATTCTCTTGTTTAGTTACACTATTTTTTTTTGTTTTATAATACAAATAGAAATATGGATTTGCTCCATTAGAATCAGATTTTTTAGTTTGTGCTTCCAATAAAGGTATTTGACTAATTGATACAATATCATCTTTCATATCAATAAAAGCCTTTAGCGTTTCTAACTGTTTCATTTTATAATCAGCTGAAACATAGACTAATTCTTTAACTTCTAAATCTTCGCACCCTATGTCTTTTAATTCTGTATTAATTTGAATTTTCTTTAATTCAAGATTTATTTTATCTAATTCTGCTTTCTTGAAATAACCGACACTAAAACTAGGAGTTTTATTTTTTTTACTATTTTTCTGATTATCAACATTGAGTTCAGATTGTATTGAGGGCATTTGTAAATCTATTAGTTTTCGTCCTATGTGTAATTTAAGTTTATTTTTAGTAGTATGGTCATATTTTTCAAAAAACAAATCATATTCCGCAAGTGATTTATATAGACTTTTTTTATAATTCCTTGTAAAGAGTTCATCTAATAAAACCTTGAGTTCTTTTTCTTTTTTGGTTTTTCCTTGTGCAATTTTGCAATATTTATATTTTATAACTGTCCATAAATATGCATCATCTAAATATTTAATATTTTTATAGTCCAAACTCCAGTTAGGAAAATCGCTTCCAGATTCAGGCGGAAACAATTCTCTAGCTAAAACTGGAATAAGAAAATTAGCATAATATATAACCTTATGGTGTGCATAAATCCACAAATACAAATAGTTTCGTGCATCCATTACATTCGCGATTACATTTATAGCATTCTTTTTGAATCCAATAGAAAAAGTATTATAATTATATTCATTTGGAACCTTATCTTTAGAAAAATCATATTTAAAACTGTCTGCTAACAGTTCTACTTCAGAAATATTCCCACTCAAACTGGTTGCATTAAAAAGTCTTATTGAACGGGTTGAATAAAATTCGCCTTCAATTTCTATCGAACATTTTTCTCGAACGCTTAAAATAACATCTTCGTCCGGAGAAAAATAAAAATCATTAAATAGTGTAGCGTTTTTCACCATAGTGGTAAATGGTCTTTTACCACCCTTACCACGTAGCTGCATTACTTTGGTTCCTCTGTCTATATCAGGAAAAACGCGTTCAGAATTCTCAAAAATAATCGTATCCAAACTAAATTTTGAGATATTTGCATCAAGATAATGTATTTTTGCAAAACTATCATTAACACCATTTAGTAATTCGAAATTACTATCTTTTTTTATTTTCACTTTCGCTCCACGTTTTATTACGATTTTCCCTTGAAATTCCCCATCAATACTAAAAACACCATTACCCTCTAAATTTTTTATGTGTAAAATTGTCATCTGGGGAAGATTCATATAAGCCACATTCTTTTTTTGGAAATGTTTTGTTTTTGTAACAATACACAAAGAATTCAATAATCTATCTACATCAACAGAAATATTATTTATCCCCGACATTTGAGTATCACGTACTATATAATCCAATTTATCAACATCAAAATTTTTACCGTTTAATAGTTCTATAAAACAATTTCTGATTTGACGTTGAGGATGCCAATCCTCGTATTTTAATCCCATTATCATGCGAGCTATAAAACACAAATCGTCTTGAAAAATAATTCTAGTTTTTTCGTTTTCAAACTCAATTTTATCTACTATTATTTTCTCATCATAATATTCAGCATACAATATACTCTCTCCATCAGGACGTGGAAATTTCTTTTCATTTAAACTATTAAAAATATTAGCAATCTTATCTCTAAAAAACTCACTTAAAACAAGCAATGCTCCAATTTGCTCGTGTGGAGCAACACCATTAATGTCTATTTTTATATCATCTATACTTTCATTATATTTATATTTCAAATATGATTTTTCATTTTCAGTAATAATTCTTTGTAGTTCATTCGTAATGTAGTCCGTAATTGGTTCGCTCTGTTCTCCCTTCTTCTTGTTTTTCACCTTTGGGGTTGGTTGTTTACTATTATGTAAAAGTTCAGCTTCGAGGGCATGAGAAAATGGTGCATGACCAATATCATGTAATAAGCATGCAATTAAAAATAAAACCTTATTTTTTGCCCAAAAAATAACGGATTGATTATCAGATTCTATATTCCAATACTGATCTTTAGAAAAATTATCTAATAAATCATCAACCGCTCTTTGACCTAAATGGAAAACTCCTAGGGAATGAGTAAATCTATCATGTTTAGCATTCGGATATAATACTCGCATACCTGTCTGTTCAATATTTCTTAATCTTTGAAAGTATTCATTATCCATTAGTTCTTTAACAAAGCATCGTGGTATATTTATATAGCCATGCACCGAATCTTTAAATGTTTTGGTATCAGAAATTGTAAACATATTTTTTCTCCTTCTAGTAATATTTAATTTCCATCTGCTGACATTTCTTCCTGCAATATAGTTGCACAAGATAATTGATTCAACCAAAATGCTAGTTGTAATCCCAGTTTATATTTATCGACTGGTGTAATACTATTGTTTTCCATCTCTTTAAGTTTTTTTATTTGAAAAATTGCATCTTGTTTAAGTGCAGAATAAACATCACCTAAATTGGTTTTTTGAGAGTATTCCAAACCACTCTTGGTAACGTTATAACCAATAATATATTTTTTTGTATTGTGTCTATAAAACTTAACATTATCTGAACCGAACAAAAAATTAGCTGCAGTTGATGTTTGTTCATTACTACCTGTCAACATCAAATATCCATTAATATATGGAGATTCACCATATGTTAATGTTTCTCTTTCAATTATTATTAATTCACCCTTATCAGAAAGAAGTTGATTTATGGTATTAAATTCTGTTTTCCAATCTTTAGGTGAAATTTCATGTAAAACATTTACCATATAAACCCTATCAACACACCCATAAAGTTCGTTTAACGACTCTTTACCTAAAAATGATTTACCTTCAACATTAAGCGACGTCATTGTGTTTTTGCAGCTATGAGCATATTTTTCTTCAACATTATATGCATTATATATGTAACCATCTTTAAAGTTATCCTCTTGCATACACAAAAGCAACCTAGCAGCACCTGCACCAAAATCAAGAATATTAAGTTTATCGATACAAGAAACAGAAGCTATATTATTTTCTACAAGTTCTGAAGAAGGATCGTTCTTTTTTATATCGCTAACAACCATAGGTTTCAAAAAACATTCTGCACAGAATTTATTACAAGCTAGTTCCTCAGGAGCAAAAAACAACTGCTTAACTGCAAACTGTTCTTCTTCCATTCCTATAAGGGTATTTAAAATAGGTTCTGTATTACTTCTTAATCGATCTACGACCATTCCTTTTTCCATATATAATACCGTTACATCATTCCTTGTCGTAGTCAAATATGAAATTAATTCTAATGAATGAGTTGCTATCCAAAATTGAGAGTTATTAAAATGCTTCATTAGATTATTAATTATTTTTATTAACAAACTAGGGTGCAAATGTGTTTCTGGTTCATCCAATAAAAATACATAATTATCGCCCTTTTTATGAACTTTACATGCTACAGCAATTCGAAAAGCATACAACTGACCAGGTGATAACGAAGCTTTATCTAAATCCTGATCAAAAATTTTTAAACACTTTTCTTTAGAATCCCAGATGAATTCCAACTCCAATTCTTTAGCAAAACTAATAAATTCATTAAGTTCTCTATAATTATTAGATTCATTAGATTCCTCGGAATAACCTTGTGATAAATCTCTTAAATACAGCAACGAATTCAATGCAGTTTCTTCATAATTACAATTTTGTAGTTTTTCTTTTGATTGATGGATAACATAAGGTGAAAATTTATCGGCGATTTGCAACCTCGCATCAAAATGAGAATAATTAATTACATTAATGCTTTGGGCAAGTTCACTTGTAACTTTTTTAATACCATTATCATCAATTTCTATCTCTGTTTCTGAAGTATCTAAGTTACTTCTTAGTACCTCAAATTCATTTTTTAGTAATTTTAAAAAGCGACTTTTTCCAGAACCATTCCCACCAGTAAGAACAACAATGTTTCCTAAATCATTAATTCCATTTGCAAATTGTTTGTCAAAACCGAGCCCCGTGAATGTCTTATCACTTTTTATTTTTATTGATGAAATTTTCATTCATATCATCCTCAGTTTCAATAATTTTATTTACATCTCTTTCATATATTGAAAAAAGCGACAACAACTATATCATTTTTGTAAAGTTTCTAAGTACTCATGTTATGTATAATATTGTCGTTGCGTTTATCTTCATGAAAACAGACACAATAATCCGTAATTTTACTATTAAAATAACTCCATTTCCAAATTTCTTCAATACATCTTTCAAAAACGCTTCTATTTTTGACAAAAACGCACATTTTTTGACACCAAAAACACAAAACAACCCGCACCGTTATATTACCACGATGCGGGTTATTATTTTTAACTTTAGTCTTCGTTTACGTTCACTGAATAAATAACATCTATTTCATCAGCATTAGGCACTTCAAATATTGAAGCGAATTTTTCAGCAAGATTATCGTCAACATAATAAGCTGTTGTTTCTTCGGTTAATATTGCACTGTTTCTTTTCTTTAGGCGTGCCTTCCATGTTTCATCGCTGATATCAATGTAATGAAACTCACACTCTATATTTCGGCTGTTATAGAACTCACGAGCATAATCCCGTTCTTCCTTCATCCAAAAGCCCCAGTCAAGAATCACATTGATTCCGACCTCAAGAAGCTCCAATGATTTGTTGAATAAGTAGTTTTGAGTTCTTTCTACATAATCATCGTGCTTATCCCCACAATGCTGACCGAACAAAGCAAGGGTTATTTCGTCTGTAGAAAGCAACACAGCGTTATTCTGAACACGCAACTGCTCTGCGTATGTACTTTTCCCGCTGCAGATTTTGCCACATATTAAAATTACTTTTGACATAAATAACACCTTCTTTTATAATTTACAATACATCTCCTGAGCTTTGGGAATAAAACCAAGTTTTTCATAAAGTGAAATAGCATTAGTATTTGTGGTAAGAACATCAAGATTTATAAAACTGCAGTTTTGCTCTTTTGCCCAGTCCTTTGCTGAATTCATAAGAGCTGTACCGAATCCTTTGTTTCTGTGAGTTTTCGTTACAATTACATCCATTATATAACAATATTTACCAGGAAGCATAAAATCAAAATCAGGTCTTTCCTTTGCCTGAAGCAGAATGAAACCAACTACTGTACCATCGTTTTCGTAAACAAGAATATCAGAATCATCATTTGAAATCGTTTTTTCAAGGAACTCTACACTTTGGTCGCCTTCTTTTATGAAATCAGGTATCAGTTTTGACATTTCTCTGAATTGCTCACGATATAATTCTGCTATTGCAGGAATATCATCACATGTTGCTTTCCTTATCATTCTTAACATCCTTTCAACCACTCAACAGACTGTTTTAATCCGTCAATAGTTTTTGTTTCTAAAACCACACGGCAATTTTGCTCTTTGGCAAGACTCAAATATTTTTCAATATTCATTTCACCTGTGCCAAGTGCAAGGTGATTTTTTCGCGCTTTCGCATCGTGCAAATGAATATGACACAGGTGGTCTTTATGGTTCATAATAAAATCTTCATCCGTACCGCCAATGCCGTGATTATGTCCTACATCAAAAGTTAAAGCAAAAACGTTAGATTCTAAAAGTAATTCAATAGCTTCTTTTTGAAATTCCTCATATCCTTCACAATTTTCAATGCAGATTTTCATGTCAGCATCACCTATAGCATTTTCACACATATTCCTGAAATCAATAACGCTTTTGAGATACTGCTCTTTGTATTCAGAGAAAAGAAAAACTTTTCTGTCAGGTAAGGTGAAATATACTCCCTTTGCCATGTGCATATTCAAAACCTTAATATCAAGTTGCTTTGCAATTTCTATGGTATCTGCAACAGTCTTTATGTAAGCCTCTGCAACATACGAATTAAAATCACATACATTCAGATTTTCGTCAAGGTGAATAGTGTAATAGATACCGTATTTATCAGCAATGCTTTTGAAATAATCCACATCAATTTTTGGGAGCTGATACTGTGGCAGGTTCATATTAAGCTCAATAAAATCAAGACCTAATTCTGCACACAGCTTGGCACATTCAGGGAGTGTGCTTGTTTCAATCAATGTGGGTATACCGTAGTTTATAAATTTCATTTTTTAACCTCATCCAAATTATAAATATATCTGAATTCAATTTTATCGGAAGAATCGCTTTCCTGACCTTCAAGTTCTTCTTTTAATGAATTGTTTGCGTCGATTATGAAATATATAATTTTGCAACCATATTCTACTGCAGTTGGTATGAAAACATCAGCAACCCATTTTGTGTCGTCAGGATGATTTTCAAAACCTGTTCTGGTATCTGCAACATAGTTGCAACCACTGTGATTTTTTATAATATCCAAAGCGTATTGTAAAGGTTTTCTGTAATCTTCAAAACAACAAAATTCTTTCCATTTTACAAATACAACATTGTATTCTTCTTCATAATGCGCTTCACAATAGTTTGAGTTATACATAAAAACACCCCATTAGATTCATTTAACAGCAAGTGTAGCGACATATTGCGGATAGTATTTTCTGATTTCGTTGCCGCCTTCTCCATCACGGTCTTCGTATAATGCTTTGAGCACAAATCCAGCTTTGAGCTGACCGCCGATTTGTTCATCTAATGTGTGGCTGAATTGTATGCCATCACCATTTGCAATCATTGCATTACGTCTCTCTTCTGACATTTTAAGTGGATTGAACGGCAACGGGTTAACTACTTTCAATGGGTCACTTTCTTCAAATAAATAATCAATACCATTATCAAGACCTGAAAGCAATATACCACCTTTTTTGAGTATTCTGTAGCACTCGTTCCAGACAGAATAAACATCTTCAACATACACGTTTGAGACAGGGTGAAAAATCAAATCAAAACTTTCATTTTCAAATGGAAGTGGTTTTGACATATCACCTTTGATAATTTCAATGTTATATCCTTCTCTTTCTGACACCATTCTGTCTGCCTCAAGTTGTTTATCTGAATAATCAAACACAGTACATTCTGCACCAAGTTTTGAAAGTACAGGCATCTGCTGACCTCCACCACTTGCAAGTCCTAACACCTTTTTGCCTTTCAAATCACCAAACCATTCGTGTGGAACATTAATACATGGTGTAAGACGAACTGCAAAATTACCAGTAGTAGTTTTTTCATATTCTTCGTGGCTTATTGGTAATGTATATACAAAACCATCTTCCGCCCACGAATTCCAAGTTTCTGAATTTATTTTTGTGTAATCAAACATATAATCTCACCTATAAATTAAACCTATCTTTTATAATCTCGGCAACAACATTCGGTGCCAAGTTTGAGTTATCAATTTTTATATAATTCGGGAATGTTATTTCACCATCATAACTTTCTGTACGATATTTTTCATCAGTATCAAGCAAATCCTTTCTTGCAAAATCAAGGTTACGTTTTGACGGTTTATTGTTAAGTCTGTTTTCAGTTGAGTTTCGCTCTAACCTGATTTCCTGAGTAGCAACAAGTTCAACATAATATACTTCTGCACCTTGCTCTTTGAATAAATCAGAAACATATTTTATGTAATCCCAATCACCTTGATGGTCAAGCGCCCATACATAGGTGAATATCATTCCGTAATTGTTGCTCTTAGAAAACTCTTCAAAGAAAACCTGTCGTAATCTATTGACTGTTTTCCCCTCGTAATATCCGAATATTTCTATTACTGGTTCTATAGTCATATGATTATGGAATAATTTAAGGTCTGTAATTTTTGCAAGTTCTTGTCCGACAGTCATTTTACCAACTGCCAAATTACCGAATATTATAACTAATTTCATATTTTATTCCCCTTTCTAAATACTTTCTCCATAATAACACTATCCCCATAATCTTCAATTACCTTAAACCCACATTTTTGATACATTGAGTAGGAAATAGTAGTGTGCTTAAATACATTCAAAACCATTTTGGAAAAACCTTTTTTCTTTGCATCTTCTTGTAATTTTAAAAATGCACTTTTACCATAACCCTTGCCACGAAAATCTTCCTTAATAACATTCTCTGTAACAAAAGTGGCGTTTTCTTCAAAAGGACTTTTCTCATATCCTATTACACCGATTTTCTCATTATTTCCATTTGTTACGATATATAAATAATTATCCTTTGAATCAGCACCATCAGGAAACACTCTTTTAAATTCATCTTTTGCTGTTTTTATTGCTTTTAACTTGAATTTCTCGTCACCTGATTTTATAAGATTTTCAGCATAGTTATTTACAGACCATTTTGCAAACACTTTGAATTCTTTATTATTGATTTTAATGAATTCTACAACTGGATAAATTCCACATTTTTTATAAATATCCTCAATACACGGTGACTTATAAGCAATATAATCATCTATACTATCGGAGAATAATTTTGCCCCCTCTTCTTTTACTTTGCTGTATTTCAGCACAGCTTCAGGATTGTTTCTCAAATACTCTCTGAAAGAAATATGCCTGTGAAGCTCCAAAGAAAATTCAGGGCAAACATATAAATGATGTTTTGGTAAATCTATATTGCCCTTATAATCAAATGCTTCTCTGTCTTTTATACCGAGATTTCCTTCGTGTATGTAACCGAGAGTAGCTAATTTTTCAACTACTGTATCAAATACTGAATAGTCCTTGATAACAATATCAATGTCAATAATCGGTTTCGCAGAAAGACCTTCAACAGAAGTGCTACCGATATGTTCAATGCTGATTATTATATCTTTTATTGCTGTCAAAAGATACTTTTTAATTGTCTCAAAATCTGTTTTCCATTGTTCGCTATACGGAACAACTACAACTCGTTTTGCCATTTTTACACCTCTTTGCACATAAAAACTCCCAATTACAAATATTTTTGCATATAAACTAAATTCTGATAGGTACCGTCTTTGAGTTTGAAGAATTTCGGTTCTACTGATATAACTTGAAACCCGAATTTCTGATAAAGTGCTTTTGCACGGTTGTTTCCCTCAATCATTTCAAGGTCAACGATTTCTGTGCCCTTGTGTTCCTCTGCAGCTTTCATCAGTTCTTTAAACATTGCTGAACCAATACCAATATTCCAATACTTTTTCTGAAGAGCG
>CALFTN010000058.1 GCA_937916395.1 uncultured Clostridia bacterium
TAGAATTTGTGGTCTGCTTTCATCATACCCTGCATAATCCAGATTAAATCTCTGAATACCTTCATCCCACCAATTCCATAAAAATTCTGTGGTAAGAGAATTTTCTTTTCTAAAGCGTAATCTAATTTTTTAGCTAATTTATCAATACTTTCATTTACTTCTTCTTCGTTTGAAGCAACGCCACAAAGGAAGTTGTGACCAACCTCTGCTCTTGCTTCAATAATTGTTCTTAAGTTTTCTTCAACGCTTAAATGCCCGTTTACAATGTAGCCTATTGGCATACCAATTGTAACAGTTCTGTGACCGTTACAGAATTGTCTGTCGTCATACATTTTAAAACGTGCACCCATTGAGTGGTCTTTGATTGTAAAAGCGTAAATAATTGCTTCAGCTTTCTGAATATCATTTCTCAAAAATTCATCAAAATTATCTTTGTAAACGCATTTGCCTGAAACTGCGCAGTTAAAGCAACCAAGGCAACCACCTTTGAATGGGTAATCTTTAATATTAACAATTCTTGTCTTTTTAGTGCATTTTGCTCTGAAACGAGCAATCATATTTTTAAGCACTTCGTCATTTTCGTCACAGTCTGTAACAATAACAACGTCACCTTGCTTTTCGTCAGTACATTCAATTGCTTCTGCATTAGTAAGGGTAGCAAGTGAGCTTATTTTAATTTCCTTTTCGTAAATGTTATTCTGGATATTGAACATAACGTAGTCGAAGAATTCTTCTGCTTCCTTCTGCCCTTGCTCAGTTGATAAATCATCCATATCGGCAGAAAGACCATTGATATATTTAAGTCCTAAATCAAAACAGTTGTCTTTTATATAGCGGTGTGCAGTAATATCATAAAAATGCTTTGAAGTAGTAAATTGTGTAGCGTACTTTTCACTTAAATCTAAATTTGCATCCTTTAAAAGCTCAATAAATCTGTGAAGCTGACAAGGTGCAATAAATGTATAAACAGGGTAAGAAAAAACAAGTAAATCTGCTTTTGTTATTTCTTCAATGGCTTTACTGAAATCTTTTTCTAAAGCCTTTATTTTTTGCCCTGCATCAAGCACAGTAAACTCGTGTTCAGGATGTAAAATCTTTAAATAATTTGTGGTTTGTAAAGTAATACTGTTCTGCCCCTTAGGACTGCCGTTGATAACCAAAATGTTCATAATTTAAATCACTCGTTTCCAAATTGTAATTCATGCCTTGTAATAATATAATCAGGCATTTCTGCTTCTTCGTCTAAAATCCATGTATCGTTATCATACTTGTAACAATAATCACCTATATCAGAAGATTGAATCCAGATATTATAGGTATCACTTTCCCAACAGATTCCCCAAAAATCGTATGCCCTTGCAGGTGAAAAAGAATAAACTTCTTCGTCGGTTTCTGTTTCATATATAGTTACAACTATATAATCGTTGTCATTTACAGTTTGTAGAGCATAATATTTATTATCGTAGCTTGTGGTTTTGTTTGGTGAAAAGCTTCCCCATTCTTGTGGGTCAACTTTAATTTCTCTGTTGCTACAACTCACAAAAGTCAAGAGGACAGTTAAAGCTAAAAATAAACAAACTACTTTTTTCATAGTATCATCTCCAGAATTTAAGTATATCATAAACAACGTATTTTTTCAAATAAACTTGACAAAATGCTAACTTTTTGTAAATATAGATGTAATAAATAGGAAAAGAGGTTTTTATATGTCTGCATTTTTTATGAGTGTAGTTGCTTTTTTTACTTCGCTTGCAACCATTGTTACAGGATTTTTGGGGCTTGATATTAGTTCACCTGACAAAAAGGTTGAAAACTTTAAGGTTACAACTTACATAAGGGGTGACTATATTCAGGAAGAAAACAGTCTTTATAGTGAAGATTTTGATATTGTTACCGATGTTATCCTTTTTGAGTGTGCTTCTTTTGATAATGAGGGCAATATAGTTTATGATGAAGTTAAGTTGGAAACAGCTCTTGAAAATATACATAAAGCAATTGGTGAAAGGGATGTTAATATAACTCTTAATCTTTTGGGGCCAGAGTGGCACACTGAGTCAGATGTGTGGGAAGAACAGATGGAAGCTCAAAGTGACGAGTATAACAAGGCATTTACAAGTGGTGTGCTTGAAGATAATATAATTAAATTTTTAGATGAATATAACTTTGATGGTGTGCATTTTGATTATGAATATCCGCTTTCCAAAAATGCTTGGAAGGAATACAACAAATTTTTGGTTTCGCTTAATGAAAAGTTAGGTGATTATACGTTGGGTGTTGCTTGTAGTGACTGGAATATAAAATTCAGTTTATCTGCTATAGAAGCGGTTGATACTTTTGAACTTATGGTTTATGACTTTAACGATGAAGAAGGTAGGCATGCAACTTACGAAGAAACTGTTAAGCTTGTTAATACAGTCGGGCTTCACGGAATACCACAAGAAAAAGTAAATGTTGGTCTCCCTTTTTATTCAAGACCTACCGATATGTCAGGCTACTGGTATGGTTATAATGGTTATTATGAAAAATTAGATGAAAATGGCTGGTATCATTGTAACGAAACAAAAAAAGATTTCTGGTTCAATACACCAGAAGTAATAGAACAGAAAACAGAATATGCCATAAATAACGGCTTTGGCGGTGTAATGATATGGCACTATAACTGTGATTTGCCATCAACTCATGAAGATTCGCTTCTTAAAGCAGTGGGCACTGCAGTAGAAAATAATTACTAAAAACAAAGTCTCCGGGTAGTTTGGTGCTACCCGGAGATTTATTTTATTATATTTTTTCTGAAAGATTATTTAGAGTTTAGCTTTCAGGCGTTCTATCTGACTGCTGAAATATTCAATATAAGAGTCGAATTTTGGGTTTTGTATGACAATTACAAGATTTAATGCTTTTTCAGTTTCATCAATGGCTTTTTCTATGTTTCCATCACTCTCGTAACATTCTGCCATTTTCCACATCATTTGAATCATGTTTTCTAAAGAAATCCACTTTTGTTTTTCTGCAGCTTCAAATTTCGCCTTTCCTGATAGAAGAAATGCTTTTTCTGTTAATTTTGTGAAATATATTTCTGGGATTTGCTCAATAGCAGCCTCGGCACTCTTGATTTCGCCTTTTGTCTTATAAGCGTAAGCAAGAAAGCGGAGTGCATCATATTTTACATCACTGCGGTTAGTCTTTTCAATGAGCTTACTCGCAAGAGCAATCGTTTCATCTGGTTTTTTTGAATAGTCCAAAACATAAAGTAGGTTGTTTAATAAAATATCATTTTCTGGATACTTCTTCAAACCATCTTCAAGTATTCGTCTGCTTTTTATAGGGTCACTTTCCCTGTATTTATATGCTTCAGTTGTTATTTCATCAACCGCACATTCAATTTTCTTTAGATTGAAGTCGAATAATTCATCCATAGATACACCAAAATAACTTGCTAAAATAGGGGCAAGAGTAATATCTGGAAGAGCAATATTGTTTTCCCATTTGCTGACTGCCTGAAAAGAAACCCCTATGCTTTCGGCTAACTGTTCCTGTGTTATTCCCTGTAACTTGCGAAGTTTTTTTATTTTATTTCCAATATTCATTATTTGCCTCCTGAATAAAGTGCAGTGCACTTTTTTGAGCTCGATTAGAGTATAGCATAGGAGTTTTATGTGAGCAATAACTTGTAAAACGATATTTTTCAACTGAGGGTTGAATACAAATCACGCTTTGAACTCGATTAGTTAGTTGTATAAAAAACTATTCCCACTACTACGGGCGACCAAAGGTCTGCCCCTACCATAGTGGGAGTAAATTTTATAACACTAGCAACTGACAACTAGCCACTAGCAACTGCAAACGAAAGTTAAAACTTAAAGTTTTAACTTCTCGTTTGCCGCTTTCATCATTTCAGGTGAAACTTTAATAACCTCACGGTCGTAGGTGAGAAGTCCGTTTAATTCGTCTTCAACATCACTTACTTCGGTATAAATTGTTGCAGAAAGACCTTTTTCTTTCATACATTTATAAATTCTGTCTTCGTAAAGATGTTTAATTGCAGCATCAAACTTTTCTTGAGCGAAATATTTTCTGTAACCAAAGAATTTTTCTTTGTTATAGGTGTGACCCTGGAATCTCATTGAATAACCACCGAATTCAGTAAGGCCAATAGGGCGAATATCATCCTTATTGAATTTTGGGAACATAAATGGTGTGAAATAAATATGGAAGCTGTTTACGTCACCTGCACCGTGGTCAACCCAGCCACTAGCGTGGTCAATAAGTCTTGTTGGGTCTTTTTGTCTATAAAATTCACATGCTTTAACAGAATCAAATTGACCCCAGGCTTCGTTAAATGGAGTCCAAAGAGCGAGAGATGGAACATTGTAAAGAAGGTTAATCATATCTTCTGAATCTTTAAAATATTCTTCTCTACCCTTTTCGTCTGTTCTTGCATAGAACATATAATTTCTTTTACCATCAGGCACTCTGCCAACTTTTTTGTTGTTGAAGAGCATACCTAAGAATGGTAAAGTACCAATAGCAAGGAAGTTGTATTTTCCACCACCATTAATCATATCCTGCCAAACAATCATACCAAGTCTGTCGCAGTGATAATACCAGCGAAGAGGTTCGATTTTAATATGCTTTCTTAATGTGTTGAAGCCTAAATCCTTCATGGTCTGAATGTCGTAGATTAATGCTTCATCAGATGGTGCTGTGTAAAGACCGTCTGACCAGTATCCCTGGTCAAGAAGACCGTTGAAGAAATACGGTTTGTTATTAAGCATAAATCTTGGTGTGCCGTCGCCGTCAAAGCCTGTGCTGAATTTTCTCATAGCAAAGTAGCTGTCGACCCTGTCTTCACCAGCCGCAAATTTAATATCATAAAGATAAGGATTTTCAGGTGACCAAAGCTCGTAATCTGAAAGCTTAATGGTACCTTTACCATTTGTGAGCTTCGCAGCAGCTTTCATCGTGCCTTTATCCATAACCATAACACCGACTTCTGGCATTACTTCGCCAGAGTAAGAAACCTCTACTTTAAGCTCGTCTTTATCAATGTCTGGTGTGAGTTTAATATTTGTAATATAGTCATAAGAAACTTCTTCAAGCCATACAGTCTGCCAGATACCAGATTGTGGTGTGTACCAGATACCACCACGTTTAAAGGTTTGCTTGCCTCTTGCCTGGCTACCTGTATCAGTAGGGTCTGTTACAATAACTCTCAAGTCGTTTTCGCCATTTAAAATAGCTGCAGTAACATCAAATGTAAATGGAAGATAACCACCCGTGTGCTCACCAATTACAGTGCCGTTTAATGTAACTGTGCATTTATAATCAACTGCACCAAAGTGTAAAAGAACCTTTGATTTTGTTTTAGTGAAGTTGAAAAGCTTCTGGTAATAAAGTGTGTCAGTAGGCATTACCCATTTTTCAACACCACTTAAAATTGACTCAGGGCTGAAAGGAACAATAATTTCACCCTGAAAACCACTGAATTTTTTGTTCTCGCCATAAATAGCGTAGTTCCAAACACCATTTAAGCAAATAAAGCTATCGCGTTTGAATTGTGGTCTTGGATAATCGTTAAGTGGACAGTTTTTATCTAAAACTTTACCCCATCTTGTCAATAATCTTTCCATAATACCCTCCAAAAGAAGAATTGTTCATATACACATTTATTCTACCACAAAAACACAATATTTTCAATAAAAATCACCAAATTACCTGTTGCAGAATAATATGGCATTACAGGAGGTGTTTTTATGATAGCAGAAGTATCTATGTTAGTGCTTGCAATAATAGGGATACTTAGTATTTTAAGATTTTTGATTTTTAAATTTATAAGCTTTAAAGAAGAGAGGTTTACTTTAGTTTTACCTGTTTGTAAGGAAGATGAAGAAATTTTTGGGAGAATTGAAAATATAAGAGAGTTTCTGGAGTTTTGTGGAATACATAAAAAGTGCACCGTAGTAATTATAAACTACGGCGCAGAAAAATGGTTTTTAGAAAAAATTGAAGAGCAGTATGGCTATTATGGTTTTTTGAAGATAATTGAAAAAGATGAAGCAGGGGAAGCTTTAAAAGAAATTATTTGTTAGAATTTTTAATATTAAAAAGCGTAAAAGCGTTATTGTTAGCAGAGGCGAGAACTTCTTCTTTTGTAAGATTTTTCACTTCTGCTATTTTTTCTGCTACAAATGAAATGTAAGTGCTTTGGTTTCTTTTTCCTCTATATGGCACAGGGCTCATATATGGGCAGTCTGTTTCTAAAAGAAGTCTGTCTAAAGGCAGTTTTTCTGCAACCTCTAAAGGTACTCGTGCATTTTTAAAAGTAACAGCACCACCAAGGCCAATATACATTCCTAATTTAAGAGCTTCTTTCATAACTTCTACACTACCAGAAAAGCAATGCAAAACTCCTTTAGGCTTATATTTTTTTAAAATTTCTAAAGTGTCGTTATGGGCATCTCTTGAATGAACAATAACAGGTAAATTCAATTCATTTGCCAATATGACTTGTTCTGTGAAAATTCTTTTCTGTTCTTCTTTATTATCTTTAACCCAGTAATAATCAAGACCTATTTCGCCAATAGCAACACATTTTTGGTGATTTGCCATTTTTCTTATCTCTTCAAGATAATTTTTATTTGCTTTACTTATTTCTTCAGGATGAAATCCTACAGCACAGTACATAAAATCATATTTTTCTGAAAGTGAAATAGAATTTTCAGATTCTTCTATATCTGTTCCGCAATTTATAACGCCTAAAATGCCCGACTCAGTGAATGAGTCGAGCAAAGTAGTTCTGTCTTCATTAAATGCTTTATCGTTATAATGAGCGTGAGTATCAAAAATGAAGTCCATAATAATTAGTCCTTGATTTAACCGAGCATTGTACCTGCAGGCATACCATCAACAAAGAGAACCTTAATATCATCCTCAGTAATTTCGCCGGCTAAAACCATACCTTTACTTTCAACACCGCAGAGTGTTCTTGGTTTAAGGTTTGCAACAATAACAACACTCTTGCCGATAAGGTCTTCTGGCTTATACCACTGAGCAATGCCAGAAGCTACTGTTCGAGGTTCTTTTGTGCCATCATCAAGTGTGAGCTTTAAAAGCTTTTTAGCTTTTTTAATTGGTTCACAGTCAATAACCTTAGCAACTCTGAGCTCTACCTTTGCAAAATCATCAAATTCAATTTCTTTAAGGCCGATAATTGTTTTTTCTTCCTCTTCTTTTACTTCAGGAAGAGATGCTTCAATTTCAGCTAAGGTCTTTTCAATATCAAGACGGTTGAAAAGTGGAGTTGCTTCGCCTACTTTACCACCAGCTTCTAATTTGCCAAAGCTTTCAAGTGACTGCAAATCGTCAATATTACAGTTGATTTGTGAAAGAATTGCATCAGAGGTTGATGGCATAAATGGTTTTAAAAGAATAGCAATAAAACGGATTGATTCAAGTAAGTTATAAAGAACTGTGCCAAGACGTGCTTTTTTGTCTTCGTCTTTTGCAAGTGCCCAAGGCATTGTTTCATCGATGTATTTATTACATCTTTTTGCAAACTCGAATACCTTTGAAATAGCATCACTTATCTTGTAAGTATCAAGAAGCTTTGTGACCTCAGGAAGTGTAGAAAGAGCCATTTCTTTTAATTCTTTGTCTAATTCTTCTTCGGCTACAGGTGCCTGAATTACACCATCAAAATACTTGTTATTCATAGCAATAGTACGGTTAACAAGATTGCCCAAAGTGTTTGCTAAATCTGAATTGAAACGCTCAATAATTGTGCTGTAAGTGATTGAACCATCTTGTGCGTGTGGCATTTCTGAAAGAAGATAATAACG
>CALFTN010000059.1 GCA_937916395.1 uncultured Clostridia bacterium
TGCTGTCTTTCTTTAAGCTTTGTAACAATAGAAGCAATTTCTTCATCACTGAAGTGCAATTTATTTCTTCTGATTTCGCGTTCAAATTGCAATTTACCCTCAGTAATATTCTCTTCTCTGCGTTCTTTTTTAAACCAAGCACGAATTTTCGTCTTCGCACCACTTGTTTTAACAATAGAAAGCCAGTCACGGCTAGGACCTTTACCAGGCTGTGATGAAGTAAGAACCTCAACAATTTCACCTGTTTTAACCTGATAATCAATAGGAACTATTTTACCATTAACCTTAGCACCAACCATTTTAGCACCAATAGCCGAGTGAATGGCGTAAGCAAAGTCAATAACTGTAGCACCAGACGGAAGATTTATAACATCACCTTTCGGTGTAAAAACAAACACCTCTTCAGGTACCAAATCACTTTTTATGGTTCTTACAATATCTTTAACATCATCGGCTTCTTTTTGTGCATCAAGAAGCTGACGAATCCACGCAAGTCTTTCTTCAAATTTAGCAGTACCATTAAGACCTAATTTATATTTCCAGTGAGCAGCAATACCGAACTCTGCAGTTTTATGCATATCCCATGTTCTTATCTGCACTTCAAAAGGAATTGCAGCCTTACCGATAACCGTAGTATGAAGCGATTGATACATATTAGGCTTCGGAGTAGAAATATAGTCTTTAAATCTGCCAGGAATTGGTGTAAACATATCGTGAATAATACCAAGACAGTCGTAACACTGAATAGTATTATCAACAATAATTCTTACAGCATACACGTCATAAATTTCATTAAATTCTTTGTTTTGCATATACATTTTTCTGTATATACCATGAACAGACTTAATTCTACCTTCAATAGTAACGTCAGGGACCACTTCTGCAACTCTGTCGTGAATTTGCTTTTTGATTGTTTCGAGAAACTCTTTATAAGACCTGCCCTGACTTGAAAGGTTATCTTCAATCTCTTTATAGCCAATCGGGTCAAGATAGCTTATAGCTCTGTCTTCAAGCTCCTCTTTCATTGCCCTGATACCTAATCTGTGTGCAATAGGAGCATAAATTTCAAGAGTTTCCAACGCCTTATCACGACGCTTTTGTGGTGCTACGAAATTTAATGTTCTTATATTATGAAGTCTGTCGGCAAGCTTAACTATAATGATTCTTATATCCTGCGACATTGCAAGAAGCATTTTTCTTACGTTTTCAGCTTGTTGCTCTTCTTTATCTTTAATATCAAGTGGAACTTTACCGAGCTTTGTAAGCCCATCTACAAGATGAGTAATTTCTTCGCCAAAAATCTCGTCAAGCTCTTCTAAAGTAAGGTCAGTATCTTCAACTGTATCGTGTAATAACGCCGCAACTACGGATGCACAATCCATACCGTAATCAAGAACAATTTTCGCAACGGATACAGGGTGGATTATATAAGGCTCACCAGATGAACGTTTTTGCTCTTTGTGCTTTTCATTAGCTACCTGAAATGCTTTATCGAGAACTTTTAATTCATCTTCTTTAAACTGTGCAGCTGCCTGTTCTCTCAAATCTTCATACATAATTTTTACTGATGTATTATCATCCACGCCTGTTTCCTCCTTTCGTAAAATAGGTTTTTAAATTATAATAAGCTTTTGTAAATATCTGACTCTTCAAGCACTACCTTTTTCGACTCAGTCGGCAATAAATATTTGCCGTTTTCGCAATTTATAACACCTAGCTCAATAAACATATCCAAAGCCACTTTTAAGGCAGAAATTTTATCTTCCTTGAGCCCTAAACGATAACATAAAATCTCTTCACCTAATGATGAACCATTATTTGCTCTTAAATATTTATACACAACACCACAGAATTCGCGGTCTGGTAAAAGCTTCTGCTTTTGCTCCACTGAAAGCTTATCTCCATGGCGAAAGCTTTCATAAAGCACAAGGCTTTTCTGAACTTCATCATCATTTATTTCGCTTAGTTTAATATCTTTTACCTGTATGCTTACCTTAACTTCTCCCATATATTCATTTTGAGTAAGTCTTACTGCTAAATCTACAGTATCCGAAACTGCAAACGGAAAATCTTCAGGAGCCACTGAGAACATCATAACTGGTAAGCTTATACCATTTTTATTAACAGTAAGTCTTATATGCTTATTACTACCAACAGGCTGAATTCCTGTGATTTTCATATTAAAAAGTCCAAAAAGCGGTTGCGGATTTTCTGCACCGAATGGCTCTAAAATGTTTATTGCTGAGAGCATATCAAGAGAAATCGAAGCAGGGTTCAATTTGCAATCTAATTTTAAAACAGGCAGAACATCCTCTTGTGTTTCTGCATATTCATTAATTTTCTTTCTGAATTCATCTATTTTGTCAGTTTCTACTGTCATACCAGCAGCTAATTTGTGACCACCATATTGCACCAAAATATCTTTACAGAAAACTAGTGCATCATAAAGTGAGAAGCCGTCAACACTTCTACCACTACCCTTTGCCAATTCACCTGCTTTAGAAATTACAATGCAAGGCTTACCATATTTTTCGCAAAGGCGAGAAGCAACAATACCAATTACACCCTGGTGCCAGTTTTCACCATCAACCACAATAACTTTAGAGAATTTTATTTCTGGATGATTTTCTATATAATTTTCAGCAAACTCTGTAATTCCACTTTCTGTGGCTTGCCTTTGAGTATTAGCTTCTGAAATTTCTGACGCTAAAAGTGACGCCTCAGAATCATCATCTGTAAGCAAAAGCTTTATTGCTCTTTCGGCAGAGCCCATACGCCCAGCAGCATTTATTCTTGGGGCAATTCTGAAAGCCGCATTCATAGAGGTCATATTTTTAGTAGCACCAGACTCATCTATTAATGCTTTAAGCCCCTTTCTTAATGTACCATTTATAAGTGCCTCATTTAAAACTGCAAGACCTGCCCTTACCAATATACGATTTTCGCCTTTTAGTGCTACAATATCTGCAATGGTACCTATAGCTAAAATATCACCATAAGCCTCCAACAAATCATAAACATCACAAGAAGCCAAAGCTGAAACCAGTTTAAATGCTACACCAACACCTGCCCACTCACGAAAGTATAATTCACAATCCTTTCTGTGTGGGTCAACTACTGCAACAGCATCTGGCAAAACCTCTCCTGCCTGGTGATGGTCTGTTACAACAACATCTATATTAAGCTCTTTGGCTTTCTGGATTTCTTCAATAGCAGAAATACCATTATCTACTGTAATAATAAGTGATGTTCCACGTTCTTTTAAAGCTTCTACTGCAGAAATACTCATACCATAACCTTCGCCTGCTCTATCTGGTACATAGTAATCTACATTAGCTCCTGCACCTGACAGGTATGAGTAAAGCAATGCCGTTGATGTAACACCGTCAGCATCATAGTCACCGAATATAGTAATTTTTTCACCCTCGTCTATAGCAGACTTAATTCTTTCACAAGCCTTTTCCATATCAGGAAGTGTAAAAGGGTCACAAATATCGGTATCGTATAAAAAGCTTTCAACTAAAAATTCATCTGTAAAACCACGTGCAACTAAAAGATAAGCTACAAAAGGGTCAACACCACAGTTTTCGGCAATATTTGCTGCTAAATCTCTATCGCACTTGTTTACAATCCATTTCTTTCGATTCAAAAAATATCACCCGATTTTAAATTACATTATATTATAACATTTTTTAGTAGTGATTGTAAAGAGTTAAATTAGTGGTCAGTGTGTAGGGGCTGAGCTTTTGCTCGCCCGTGTTAGTTGTATAATATTACAGGGACTTATTAAAAATCACTCTTCCATTTTTAAACAAAGCGTGGTATAATTATATATCATATTATAAAAACATTTGAAGGAGTACGTTATGCCAAACTTTTTTTCACAGATTATTGCTAAAATCATTTCTTCTGCAATAAGCTTTGTTTATCTTTTTACAGGTTATAAAAGCGGACTTACTGGTAAAGAAATTAAACCACCAGAAGATTTTACACCTGTTCTTCGTTTTATTGCTTGTTCTGACGTTCATTTAGATGGTAATGAAGAGCAACCAAATGCAATAAGACTTGAAAATTTAATTAAAGATATGTATAAATACTCTGAGCTTCAGGATTATAAAACCGTTGATGCTTTAATGGTTGTTGGCGACTTTGCTGGCGGCGGTGCTGAAAGCGAATACGCTACGTTCAATAAAATAATTAAAGATAATATTAAACCTCAGACACAGGTTTTGACTGTTTTAGGCAACCACGAGTTTATTGAATATCGTGATTACGACCCAACTATCGGCTACGACGTTTACAAAAAAATGATTAGCGAAGATGTTGATACTGATATTGTTATTAACGGCTATCACTTTATTGGTGTTTCTTATGATAACAATGGTAAAACCTTTAAGGGTAAAACAGCGTGGCTCAGAGAAAAACTCCAGAACGCTACAAATGAAGACCCTACAAAGCCTATATTTGTTTATCAACACCCAAGTCCAACTCTTACAGTTTACGGCAGTATAAGCTGGAGCGACTTAGATATCAAAAAGGTTTTAAAAGAATTCCCTCAGGTAGTTGACTTCTCAGGCCACTCACACTACTCACCAAGCGACCCAAGAAGTGTTTGGCAAGGTGAATTTACAGCTATCGGTTGCGGTTCGTTAAAAGCACTTATGAGTAACCTTAACTACATAGAGGGCGATAACGATGCTCCGGGTGAATCCGCTGCTGCCTGGCTTGTTGAAGTAGATAAAGACGGCAACGTACTTCTCAAGCTTTATGACGTAGAAAACAGAATGTTCTTTAAAAATGTAGAATATTATTTCAGTAATTTAAGCGACGTAACAAAGAGAGATTACACCTGGGCTAAACAACAATCGCTTGACACTTCACCTACATTCCCGAAAGACTCAAAGGTCAACAATACCGTTAACGAAAACGGTGAAACAATAATTTCTTTCCACGAAGCAAAAGGCTACTACGAAGCAGAAAACTATAAAATTGCGGTTAAAAACAGCGAAAACAAAAAGGTGTTTGAAAAAACCGTTGTTTCCGAATACGTAAGAGCAACTGACGACGATGTAAAGGTTAACCTTGGCGAACTCGAAAAAGACAACTATAAAGTAACTGTTACAGCCTACAGCCCATACACCAAAAAGGGTGAAACAATTAGCACAAGAATAACTGTAAAATAAACAAACAACCGATTAGATTTTTAAGAAAATCTAATCGGTTATTTTCATCTTAGTTTCTCTATAATTTTTGACTTCTCGAGAATTACTATAATTATCGGAATGAGCAATATCTGAAGAATGATACCTGGTATAGCATTAATTACCGCTCCTGAAAAGAAAACAGCAAACGTAAATTTTTCAAAATTGAAGCCCATTAAACAAAGTTGTGCAAGTCCCCACACAATCCTGCCACCAACCATAGATATTAACAATGACACATACACGTTTATTTTCTTCTTTGGCAACAAGCGATATAAAAAACCACTTAAAGCGCCATAAGCCGCAAGCTCAAACGCCATTGAAACTGCAGTTGGAAAGAGTGGTGGCATACCAAGCACAAATGAGCGAAGAAGCGGAGCAGTAGCCCCCACAACAAGCCCCCAAGGTGCACCACAAATAAAGCCACAAATAATTACTGGAATATGCATAGGGAGAAGCATTGCACCTATTTGTGGAATCTGCCCTGTGACAAAAGGCAAAACAAAAGAAATTGCCAGAAACATTGCAGAAAAAATAAGCTTTAATGTTGTTTTGCGTTTATTCATCTGAGTCTCAACCCCTTTGGGTAATGATTTTTTGCTCTGCCGTTTACTACCTTTACACCACCTAAGGAACAACCATTTACAGTTACAACTGCCCAGCCGTTTTCACAAGTAGTGTCAAATTCTTCACCATATAAATATTTTTTCACTTCGTCACTCTCTGCCGTGAGTTCAATTTTTCTCTTAAAGCAATCACCCATAGCCATAAAAAACTGGTGATGTGGCTGAATATAATTTTTCTTTATTTCGCCTATTGTTACACCTTTCATATAAACAGTAGCTTTTGATGTATCAAAATCACCATTAAAATAGATTGGTGTATCGTTATTCATTTTTACACAATCTTTGTCGTATGTAACAAGCACATTATCTAAAAATTCAAAAACAGTCTTATCGATTTTCACATCACTACTTTTTGATTTTTTATTTTCAATCTGCCTTTCAGGGTCGGTATTATGAAGAAGCGCCATAAACTGCCCTTCACCTTTATTTTTATGTGGATAAACTCTTCTTGTAAAGCCCATATTTTCGCATTTGCAACCGTCAAAGAATATTCCATCAGAGGTGTTTTTTTCAACAGCCTCATTTACTCTCACAAGTTCAAATTCAGGATGATTACTTAAAAATTTATCTATGAGCATTTCGTTCTCTTCGAGTGAAAATGTACAAGTAGCATAAACAATGTAGCCACCATTTTTAAGGCAC
The DNA here is from genome assembly GCA_937916395.1 of uncultured Clostridia bacterium. Classification (GTDB taxonomy): domain Bacteria; phylum Bacillota; class Clostridia; order Oscillospirales; family Acutalibacteraceae; genus DTU089. The sequence continues at coordinate 6,470 of CALFTN010000059.1, forward strand.
TTTGACGCGTTTTCTAAAATATCCATCTGACGAACAGCACATTTTTCAACATTTTCTTTTGACCATTCGTCAATTGCAATCTGCTCTTTTCTGAACATACCTTCACCAGAGCAAGGAGCGTCAACCATAATAAAATCAAAGGTTTTTGGGTAAAGCCTTGCTATTCTCTCAGAATCCATACAAGTGGTAATTACATTTTTAAGACCTAATCTTTCAACGTTACTTGTAAGAATTTTGCAACGTGATGGAATAATCTCATTAGAAACTAAAATTCCGTTTTCGCCTAATTTGTTGCGGAGCTGTGTACTTTTTCCTCCAGGAGCTGAACACATATCTAAAATTAGCCAGTCTTCTTTTAACTGCAAACACTCTGCAGGTGCCATAGCACCAGGCTCCTGAACATAAATCATACCAGCATGATGATAAGGATGATTGCCTATTTTTTCAAAATCAAAATAAAACCCTGTTGGTGAATAAGGAATCTTTTCTGTGTTAAATATATTTATTTTATTAAAATCTTCAAGTGAAATTTTATTTGTGTTAACTCTTAATGACCTCACAGGCTCTTCTTCCAAAGAAGCCTTGTAGTCTTCAAATTCATCACCCAAAAGTTTTTTCATTCTTTCTTCAAAATCCACTGGTAACTGCTTCATTCTGCGTTTTCTCCTAATTCCATTTCTGCATAAAGCATACACATTGTAACAGATGCAATTGCGGCAGTTTCTGTTCGGAGAATTCTGCTACCCAAAGAAATTGTTTTACCATTCTTTTCTGCTACTAAACTTATCTCTTGCTCGCTGAAGCCACCCTCAGGGCCTATAATTATACCAACCGTGTCGCCTGCTTTAATTTCTTTTAATGCTTCTTTAGTTGCTTTCATTCCATCTTCATTTTCATAAGGCACTAAAAGAACTGAAAGCTCTTCTGCTTTTTTCAAAAATTCTTTATAAGGAATAATATCGTTCACCTTTGGAATAACAACTCGTTTGCTCTGCTTTGCGGCACTTTCTGCAATAGATTGCCAACGTTCTTGTTTACTCTTCTTTTTCTTTTCTTCAATTTTTACAACACATCTGTTCATTTCAACAGGTGTTATTTCTTCAACGCCCAATTCCACAGCCTTTTGAATTATAAGCTCTAATTTATCACTTTTAGGTAGCCCTTGAAACAAATGAATTTTTATAGGTAAATTGGTGTTGTGATAATTTTCTTCTATAACCTCTGCCTTAACGTAATCAGAAAAAATTTCTATTTTACAAAGCGAAGCCTGTCCGTTACAGCTCACTAAAATCTCATCGCCAGTTTTCATACGAAGAACATTACATATATGATTAAAATCTGACTCTGTAATTATAAAGCAGTTACCTTGCTTTTCACTTTCATTTACGAAGAAATTATACATTTTGACACCTACTTATCCAAACTCGAAACATTTAACAAGAAATCATAAATATTTAATGTCAAAATCCCGTTTTCATCATACTGGGTTGGAACAATATCTTTAGTAATGACTATCTTTTTAAATGAATCATCAATTTTTCTGAATGGTCGTATCTCTTGTTCTCGTTTTGCCTCATCCGGAAGAGAATATGCTGACTGAATGTAATATCTGTTAGAACCAAAATTACACACAAAATCAACCTCGTACTGTTTACGTATTACCTTATCATTTTCATCTCTTTCGGCTACCTGAACAACTCCGACATCTACCTTATAGCCACGCATACGAAGTTCATTATAAATAACATTCTCCATAGAATGTGTTTGTTCAAATTGGCGAAAATTAATACGTGCGTTACGCAATCCCAAATCAGAAAAATAATACTTTTTGGGAGTTTCAATATAAGCTTTACCTTTAATATCAAATCTCTGTGAAGCTTCTATCAAAAATGAATCCTCTAAAAAATTGATGTATCTTTTAATGGTGTTTGCTGTAATATTTGACTTTTTTACGGATTTAAAGGTGTTTTTTAATTTTTCAGGATTTGTTAAAGAACCTATTGCCGACGATAATATATTCAGCAAATCCTCTAACTCACCTTGATTTTTAATTCTGTTCCGTTTAAATATATCTCTGACATAAATCTCATTAAACAAGTTTTCTAATGCTTCTGCCTTTTCATTCAAATCTTTTCTGAGAACCACTAATGGAATTCCACCATACATCATATATTCAGACAAGCCTTCATATTTATCGCCTTCATACACTGACATAAACTCTGAAAAGCTTAACGGATACATATGGATTTCATCGCCACGACCTGCAAATTCAGTAATTATATCTTTCGATAAAAATTTTGCATTACTACCTGTAACATAAATATCCATATTACTTTTACGAAGATAACCATTTAATACCGCTTCAAAACAATCAAGCAGTTGAACCTCATCTAAAAGAAGGTAGTACATTTCTTCATCTATTACTTTTGAACGAATATACTCAATAAATTTTTCTGGATTAACCTTACGTTTTTTCTTTTCAATTTCAATAAGACTTTCACCTATTAAATAAAGGTCATCTGCTGAATCAAATGCAAAACGAATTATATGATTTTTATCAACACCATTTTCAACAAGATGGTTATAAAAAATGGTATTTAAAAGGTAAGACTTACCGCAACGCCTGATACCAGTTATTACCTTTATCAAACCATTATTTTTACGATTGATAAGTTTTTCCAGATAAAAATCGCGTTTAATATCCATAAAAACCTCCATCAAGAACTTATTTTATGAAAGATTTTTGCAACAAATTGCATTTTTCATTTGTAAAATAACATATTTTTCATAAAAAGTCAAATCATTTCATTATTTTTACAAAGGATTTTTGCAACAAATCACAAAAATCCTTTACACTTCCTCAAAAATATTATTTGCAAGTTTAAAAAATTATAACCAATTTTTATTTTACCAAAAATTTATGGATAGTCGTAAAACAACTACCCAATTCATTTTATAACTCCTTACAATACATAACTTCTACCGCACCATAAGAAACCTGTGTTCTATCTGTGAGTTCAAAACCATGCTTTTCATAAAATTTTCTAGCACGGATATTCTTTTCAAACACCCAAAGCAACACGCTTTTAAACTCTGCACTTTTAATTTCATTAATAATGTGGTTCATCATTATTGAGCCGTAGCCTTTACCCCAGTTGTCACAAAGACTATGAATACAGATAAGTTCTGCACTATCTGAAAACTCCGAGTTTCTTGCCTTATTCCAAGCAGCAATGCAATGTGGCTTACCATCGATTTCAAGAATAAAATTTTCTGCATAATTTTCTTTTAAAACCCTAGAATACATTTCTTCTGCTTTAGTAATGTTTGTATACTTTTCCAAATCAGTTTCAGAAATAATATCCTTAAAACCATTTTTCCACGATTCTGTCTGAATAAAGGCAAGTATTTTTTCATCACCAATTTTCGCTTTTCTTATTTTTATATTCATTTTTAATCCCCATATACATAAGTCATAGCATCGCCATCTTCGTGGGTGCTTTTATATTTAAACCCTGCTTTTGTAAATGCCTTTTGTGAAGCTTCGTTACTTGAAAAAATAATTGCTTCAGCTTTCTGTATATTAAACCCGATTATATCTTCTCCGTTTTCTAAAAGCTCTTTGAGCATTTTTGAGCCTTTACCTTTACCACGCATTTTAGGTGCAACTAAGGTTTCCATAATTGTAATATTACCTTCGTACAAACTAAGCGCTATTATTGCAAAAGGCTTTTCTTCTTCAAAAACTACTTTACACCAATAATTCTCACCAACAATAATACCTTCTTCATTAGCCCAATATTCGTAAAAATCGCGCCAACCATCATCCATACCAGTCAATTTCACTGCTTTTCTATCAAGCCATTTTTCAACATACCCCATTGTTTCAGGGTCATAATCTTTCCAAGCATAATTCATTTTAACCCACTCTTTTCTGACTACAAATATTTCTGCATAAAGATTCTATTCTGATACGTTCCATTCTTTAATTTATAAGCATCTGGAATTTTAGCAACTGTTTCAAAACCAAATTTTTCATATAGTGCTCTGCCACGCTCATTTTCTTCAACAACAGTCAATTCAAGTATTTCTGTCCCTTTATGCTCTTCTGATAATTTTATAAGTTCTTTAAACATTGCAGAACCAATACCAATATTCCAATATTTTTTAATAATAGCAATACCGATTCCTGCTCTGTGACGTGTTTTGCCATCATTAAAAAATGTAATATCACAACTGCCTACAACAACGCCATCAATATAACACGCTATTACAAGTTCATTTTTTGATTCACGTTTATTACGAATCCATTTAACCTCATCTTCGACTGTCATATCGTTCTTATCTTCAGCATCTCTCATTAAAAATGGAGTTTCGCCACACGATGTTTTAATGCAATTAAGTAACATTTCAGCATCTTTTGTTTCTGGTGTTTTCAAGATTGCTTCCACACCATTTTTCAATATAACTTTCTTTTCTTCAAATATCATGTTATCACCTTACATTCTCCAGATATTCATCCGCTTCTTTTCGTGATTTAAAAATCACAATTTGTTTTTCATTTTTATATTTTTCAAGTAGATTATATATTTTTGGTAAAGAGTTTTCTTTGAAATCCTTAATAAACTCAGCAAACTCAGGGTCTAATTCTGTTTCAAGCCATGGCAAATCATATCTGCCTTTACCAATACGCTCAGTTGCACCCTGTAAGCACACCTCTGTTGGCAAATCGAATAGAAATACTGTGTCACATTCTTTAAGTCGCATTTCTATTGTTCGGTTATAATTTCCATCTATTATCCATTCTGGCGTAGCAAAAATTTCCAAAATTCTTTTATCAAACTCATCTCTTGAAATATGGGTTTTGTCAGGCTTATGCCATATAGCATCAAGATAATATAACGGAAGCTTTGTTTTCTTTTGTAATTTTTCTGCAAAAGTTGTTTTGCCACTACCCGGGCAACCTATAACTATTACTTTTTTCATTTGTTTTCCTTAATAAATCTTTCTATATAACCTATTTGTGTAGGCATTATATTTTCAGGTAATTCATCTAAACCAAAAAATCTTAACTCTGTGCTTTCACCGTCAGGCTTTAATTCACCAGAAAATTCATTTATTATATACACAACATCAGTATAGTAAACTTCATCTTTATTAGGATAAACCATATGCACGTTTGCTTTAATGTCAAATAATTTGGGATTTGTAATATCTAAATTGGTTTCTTCTTTAACTTCCCTTGCTAACGCTTCTTCTAAAGTTTCATTTAATTCAATGGCACCACCAGGAACACACCATTCGCCTGTGTCAGTTCTTTTTTCTAAAAGCAATCCGTTTTCTTCATTATAAAGAATACCCATTGCCGCAACCGACATAATAGGTGCGTGACCTACAAATTTTCTCATATCTCCAATGTAGCTCATATTTAACACTCCAAAAGTCTATTTTTTCAATTTTACCATTGAAACCGCAAATTTTCAATAAATATTAATATTTTATTTAAAATACAACAAAATATTATATACGCAAAAAAGCAAGTAAAAACCTATTATTTATGTTATTTCAGGAAAAATGTGGTAAAACACATAAAAACCATCGGAAAAATGTGTAAAAACTAGACGAAAACTATTGGAAAAATGTGTGAAAATGGGGTTGAAACCATTGGAATTTTGTGATAAACTATGAATAATCTTAGATATTGCAGGTGTTTTTATGGATAGACTTTCTCGAAAAATAGATAAATTCCTCATTGATTGGAAGAAGAACAAAGACAAATCGCCACTAATTGTAAAGGGAGCGAGACAGATTGGTAAAACAGAAGCAATTAAAGAATTCGCAAAAAACAATTATAAATCTGTTGTAGAAATAAATTTTGTATTACAACGTCAATATCAAGATATTTTCGATGATGGATTTGAAGTTGACACCATTCTTAAGAATATTTCTCTCAAAAATCCCGAATTTGAATTTATTGAAAATGACACTCTCATATTTTTTGATGAATTACAAGATTGCATAAATTGTGCTACCAGTCTTAAAGCTTTTAAAATCGACGGACGTTTTGATGTCATTTGTTCTGGTTCGCTTATGGGTATAAACTATAATGAAATTGAATCAAACAGTGTTGGCTACAAAGAAGACTATGAAATGTATTCTCTTGACTTTGAAGAATTTCTTTGGGCTAAAGGCTATAAACCAGAACAAATTGAAGAACTTTATCAAAAACTAATTACAACAACTTCACTCTCAAAAATCGAGTATGACGTAATGCTTGAAAACTTCAGAGAATATATAGTACTTGGTGGTATGCCTGCAGTTGTGTTCACCTTCATTAAACAAAAAAATTATAGTGGTACATTGAAACTTCAAAAACAACTTCTTCTTGATTATGAAGAAGATATAACTAAATACGCTCACGGACTTGATAAAGGCAAAATTCTTGATATCTACAGAAAAATTCCAGTCTTCCTTGGAAAAGACAACAAAAAATTCCAGATTTCAAAAGTTCACACTGGTGCGAGAAGCCGTGATTATATAGGCACTGTTGATTGGCTTAAAGATGCTGGTATAATCAATGTATGCTATTGTATGTCTTCACCAGAATTACCACTAAAGGGTAACTATAACCCTGATAACTATAAAATATACTTCAGAGATACAGGTCTTCTTATTGGTTCACTTGATGAAGAAGTTCAACAGGATTTGAGAAATAATAAAAATTTCAACACCTATAAAGGTGCAATTTACGAAAATATTGTTGGTGATATGCTCGTAAAACAAGGTTACAATCTCTATTTCTACCGAAATGAAAAGGGAACAATAGAAATGGACTTTTTTGTCTGTGATTCAAACTCTCTTATTCCTGTTGAAGTTAAAGCAGATGATGCTTCAACACCATCGCTCAATTCTTTAATCGAGAAAGAAAACTATGGAGACATTAAATATGGCATTAAACTTGCAAATAAAAATATCGGGTTTAATGGAAAGTTTTATACTATTCCATATTTTCTTGCATTTATGCTCAAAAGATTCTTAAGAGAAAAAGAATAAAACAAAAAATCCACCGACCGAAATTTCTAAAAATTTCGGTCGGTGGAATATTTAAATAAACCTTAGCCTAAAGCAACCATACTGAAAACGAGTGCGAAGAGAGCAACTGTTTCGCAAAGACCAACAACTGTGATGTATTGTGAGAAGCCCTTGCCTGTTTCTGCTAATGCATCAGCACCTGCAGCACCTGCTTTACCTTGTACGAAAGCTGAAACTGCCATTGCAAGACCAGAAGCAATACCAAGACCGAATAAGAACATTGGGTCAGCATCTGCGCCCTTCATCTGTTGCATCAAAAGGAAACCATAAATTGTCTGAGTAAGTGGAGCACCAGCGAAAACTGTAAGAATGAAAGGTGCTGCTTTATTGCTCATATAACATTTTTTCCAAGCACCGATTGATGCCTGACCTGCGATACCAATACCAATTGCAGAACCAATCGCTGCAATACCCATAGCTAATGCTGTTCCTAATAAACCTAAATTCATAATGAACACTCCTTAAATTAAATTAATTTTCTTCATTAAATGGCTTGAACTTATGTCCACTCCAGGACATATCAAGGTGTGATGAAAATTCCAATGTGTTAAGTCTTATACCGTGAACGATAACCGACAAAACATTTAATATCATATTAAGTCCGTGACCGAATACTAAAAGCACTACGGCTAAAATCATAAACATAAAGTTACCAAGTAACGGACTTGCGAGTTCGTTTACAGTTGCAGAAATCGCCGCACCTGCAAGACCAACCGCCCAGAGTCTTATATAAGAAACTATATCTGAGAAAACGTTTACAACGCCAAGCAACACAGAAACTATGTTTTTAAGACTTTCTAAAATAGATTTTACAACGCTTCCCTCGTAGTTTGAAAATACAAAACTCATTATAAAACCAACTATAACAAGCACCAAAGCCACTGTTCCAACAGGTATTCCACTAATAACAAGTCCGAATGGGAAAACCTGAGGATTTACAACAAAGCTTAATACTACGTAATAGATACCAATAAGCTGGAATATTGAACCGAAATCGCCAAGAATTTTAATTGATTTTCTGTTTCGTTTTGCAACCTTAATGTGAGCAACAACAAGCTGAATTAAAGCAAGTGAGAAACAGAATATCTGTAAATTCTGTGCTGTGGTAAGCCCAGCTTCTCCGTTAGTCCAGAATGGGTACCAGATTTTATCTGCATACACGTTTGAAATAACCGGAATTGAAAGCTTCTGCAAAAAGCTCGGTAAATTTTCTGCAGGAAGACCACCCCAGGTACAAGTTACTGTACCCCAAAGAATTGTTGAAAGACCAAACAATCCTAAAAGCAAAAATGCGGGTGGAATTTCTTTTTTTGCCTTTTTCGTTTTAATAATCAATGCGGCTGCGACTACTGTTAAAAGAAGTCCGTAAACACCATCACCGAATATAATACCGAAGAAAATAAGAATAAAGCCCAAGAACCATGATGAAATATCATATTCAAAATAACCTGGCACTGTACCCAAGAAATCTGTTAATGGGTAAATAAGACTTACAAACTTATTATTCTTAAGCTTTGTTGGCACGTTATCTTCTTCTGTTGGGTCTTCAATAAGAAGTCCCCATGAATTTTCTTTAGCTGTTTCTTTTATTTTAGGAAGATTTTCTTCTTCTACATATCCTGTGAAATATGCAATAGAAACATTTCCGTCAGAAGATAAGCTTTCATCAGACATACCAGTTGCATAAACCTCAAATTCAATTTCTTTTTCACAAGCCTTAATAGCATCTTTCATGCTCTTTACATAACCTGCGAAAGAAGAAACTTTTTCGTCTATTTCGCTGATACGGTTAGTTTTTTCTTCAATATTCCGAGCTAATTCCTGAGTTGAAAGCTTTGGCAATTCAAAGCGATAGCTTTTAAGCGAGTCAATAACTTCTGCTTCACCTTCAGCACCTGTTTTGATTAAAACGAACTTTACGGTGTTTTTGCCTTTTTCCATAGCCACAGTTTTTACTGCTTCGCCCAAAGTCTCATATTCAGCCTTTGGCATTTCATAAAACGAAACTTCAACGCCTTTTTGCTTTAACTCAGTAATAATCTCAGGCTCAATTTCGCCCCAGTTTTTAATACGCTCAAGCTCAGAGCTTAAAGAAACACGTTCATTAATTAAAGTTTTCTTTTCTTCAGAAAGAGCAAAAACTTCTTTTGAAATTTCAAGAACATCTTCTTTTGAAGCGTCTTTAATCTCTATATTTTTATTTTTCTTTTCACTTACGCTGAAAATAGCGCTTTCAATTAAAGAAATCTGTTCCTTTGTTTCATCTATTTTTTTACCGAAACCTTCTGTAATTTCAATGTGGAGAATTCCTAATTTACGTAGCTTTTTGAGCGTTTCTTTTTTCTTATCTCCCATAATCATGAGAGAGACTTTTTTCATAGGCACTATCATAACGCTTGAACCTCCATTTCTGAAGATACTTCGTCACGTGCTGCTATTTTGCGTTTTGAAATTTTAGAACGCACAACAGCGCTGACCTGTTGGTCTGCCATATAAATAGATATCTTTTTAATGTTCTCTTCTGTTTCAGGAATTTTAACCTTTTCAAACAAGTTAACTCTTTGTGAAGTAGAAAGAAGCTCTTTTTCTAAAAGTCTTACTTGTTCGTCTAACACTTCTGCCTCCAAATCTAAAGACATCGCTTTTTCCATGTGGTTTGCAGCAATATCTACCCAAAGAGGTGTTTCATATAAATCATAATCGCCTCTAGAAAAATCCGCTCCCTCAAAGGTAGGGATTGTAACACCGGCAATATTTCCAACACCTTTACGGATGTTGCTGACTGTAATTATTCCATCAGGAAAAGCATTCTGTTCGCTAAATACAGCAATCCATGAAGAAAAGCCTTTTTCTAAATCTTCTCTTTGTTTTCTTACTGCAATAGCTTTTGCTTCAATAACCCTTATTTCTGATTGAAGCTGTTGCTTTTTAAGTGTTAATGTAGGCAAATATCTCCGGTACATCTTGAGAGCATCTTTTTGTACCTTTAACTCATTTTTAGTTAATTTGATTTTTGCCAAAACTCAGTCCTCCTTACTTTACTTGATTGAATTCATTAACCTATTTTACAGGCCAGAATTCATCTGTAAGGTCTGACTTAATTCCGGTTTCATCTTTTTCGAAACATTCTGCTAAAATCTGCCAACCTAAATCAAGTGATTCTTCAAGTGATAAGTTAACTGACAAATCCATGAGCTTGTTTTCGAAAAGCTCACCATATTTCAACAATTTTTCATCCCAACGGTTCATAGAGAAGCCCATGTTTTTCTTCTCGATTGTTTCTTTATAGGATGAATATAATCTAATCATTGAGTCCATAAGGATACGATGGTCCTTACGTGTTTTACTGTTAACATTCTGCTTAAGACGTGAAAGTGAACCGAATGGCTCGATTCTGCCACCTTTGAGGTAATACTGACCTTCAGTGATATAACCAGTATTATCAGGAACTGGGTGAGTAACGTCGTCACCAGGCATTGTAGTAACTGCAAGAACTGTAACAGAACCAGAGTTTGCAAAGTCAACAGCTTTTTCATAACGTGAAGCAAGCTGTGAATAAAGGTCACCAGGATAACCACGGTTAGATGGAACCTGTTCCTGAGTAATTGCAATTTCTTTCATTGAGTCTGCAAAGTTTGTCATATCGGTAAGAAGTACCAATACATCTTTATCCTGCAAAGCAAACTGCTCTGCAACTGCAAGAGCCATATCCGGAATCATCATACATTCAACTGTAGGGTCAGATGCAGTGTGAATAAACATAACTGTTTTACTTAAAGCGCCACCGTTTGAAAGTTCTTCTTTAAAGTAGAGGAAGTCGTCATATTTAAGACCCATACCACCAAGAACTATAACATCTGCTTCTGCCTGTAAAGCAATACGTGCAAGAAGCTGGTTATAAGGCTCACCAGAAATTGAGAAAATAGGAAGCTTCTGAGAAACAACCAAAGTATTGAACATATCAATCATAGGGATATTTGTTCTCATCATTCTGTTAGCAAGAATTCTCTTTGTAGGGTTAACAGATGGACCACCGATAGGCTTCATATTTTCAGTAAGTGCAGGGCCCTTATCTCTTGGCTCACCAGAACCGTTGAAAATACGGCCTAACAAGTCTTCGCTGAATGATACGCGCATTTCTTGACCTAAGAAACGAACCTCGTCACCAGTGGAAACACCCTGACCACCTGCAAACACCTGTAATGAAACTATATCACCGTCAATTTTATTAACCTGAGCAAGTGACTTACCAAAGCGTGTATTAATTTGTGCTAATTCGTTATAGCGAACGTCTTTGGCTTTTACAGTGATAACGTTACCTGTAATTGATTCAATTCTGTTATATATTTTACTCATTATCACTCACCCTCCTTTAAAAGACGTTCTGCATTAGCACTTATAGTACCTTGACCTTCGTTATACATTTCATCGATTTCTGATTCTGCCTTTTTAAATGCATCACTTTCGAATTCTGTATAATTCCAGTTGATAAATTTCTGACGCATACGGTTAAAGAAGCTACGTGCATCGTCTTTATTATCTAAAACATATTCGCTACCAAGAATTTTAATAAGCTTGTCTGTAACATAGCATTGGCGTTCTCTTGTGCAGTTTGCTTCAATTAAATCAAAAGAGTTCTGTTGAAGGTAAACTGCATCGAGCATTTCTGCCTTTAAATAAACCTGATAGTCAGAAAGACTTGTACCCTCTTCACCAACAACCTTCATCATAGAGCCGATTTCATCGCCCTCAAGAAGAATGTTTTTACAATATGCTGATTTTTTAGAATCAGTAACTGTTTTATATTTAGACCACGAAATAAGTGGGTCAATAGCAGGGTATTTTCTGGCATCTGAACGCTCACGTGAAAGACCGTGGAATGCACCAACAACCTTAAGTGTTGCTTGTGTAACTGGCTCTTCAAAGTTACCACCAGCAGGTGAAACTGTACCACCGATTGTAACAGAACCAGTAGAGCCATCTGGTAAACGAACATAACCAGCTCTTTCATAGAATGCTGCAATATATGATTCAAGGTAAGCAGGGAATGCTTCTTCACCTGGAATTTCTTCAAGTCTACCTGACATTTCTCTTAACGCCTGTGCCCAACGAGAAGTTGAGTCAGCAAGAAGAAGAACGTGAAGACCCATTTGTCTGTAATATTCAGCAAGTGTTACTGATGTGTAAACTGAAGCTTCACGTGAAGCAACTGGCATTGATGAAGTATTACAGATAATAATAGTTCTTTCCATAAGTGAACGGCCTGTTTTAGGGTCAGTTAATTCTGGGAACTCTGTAAGAGTTTCAACAACCTCACCAGCACGCTCACCACAAGCAGCAATAATAACTATATCAACATCAGCATATTTTGATGTTGTATGCTGTAAAACTGTTTTACCAGCACCGAAAGGACCTGGTGTACAATAGGTACCACCCTTTGCAACAGGGAAGAATGAGTCTATAAGACGCACCTTTGTTTCCATTGTTTCTTGTGGTGCTAATCTTTCACTATAGCATTTAACTGCACGTTTAACTGGCCATCTGAAAGCCATTGAAAGTGGAATTTCTTTACCACGTTCATCAGTTACAACTGCAATAGTTTCGTTAACTGTGTATTCGCCTTTTTCATTGATTGACTTAACTGTGTAAGTACCAAGTAAATTAAAAGGAATAAATATTTTATGAGTAAATGGTCCTTCTGGAACAGTTCCTATATATTCACCAGCTTTTAAAGTGTCACCCACTTTTGCAGTTGGTGTAAATTCCCATTTCTTTTCAGCATTTAATCCATCAGCATAAATACCACGCTCTAAGAACCAGCCTGCCTGTTCTGCTAAAACAGGAAGCGGATTCTGAAGTCCGTCGTAAACCTGACCTAAAAGACCAGGGCCTAACAGAGCAGATAACATTTCGCCTGTAAACTCAACATCGTCACCGCATTTGATACCACCGGTCATTTCATAAACCTGAATTTGTGCTACGTCGCCTTTTATACGAATGACCTCACTCTTGAGTTTTACGTCGTCTACTTTAACATAACAAATTTCGTTCATGGAAACATCGCCTGTAAACCTTACAGAAACAAGGTTACCATTAACGCTTACAACCTTACCTATATTTTCGGTCATCATATAACCTCCAATCTTTCTCCACTCATAATGGAGCTGTAAATATTCTTATATGCAGTTTCTCCACTATCAGCATCAAACAACTTGATACGGGAGATTAACTTTAATTTAAGACCATAATAGAACACAAAATCTTCTGAAAAAGAATCCATTGGTCTTAATGTTTCTAAAAATTCCAATCTGTATTTATTAAGGAATTTTTCTGCTTCTAAAGGATTTTCTATCTCTACTGCTTCTCGTGCAACCTGAAGAAGCTCTACCGGTGCAGATTTTATTTCTTCTGCCTCAAAAGTCTTATTCATTTTATCGGCACGAATTTTACCGAGAACGAGTCGCAATTTTCGCTCGCCATCATTCCACGCATCTAAAAAGGCTGAGCCTGTTGTTTCACTAGCTCTTGACGGCATAAGTGTCAATTTGCTTAGTGCATTTTGTGTTTTTTTACTTAAAAAACGCGTACAAAGCTCATTAAAGCGTTCTTCTGTGATAGGCATTGGTACATTTTCAGAAAGACCATCTAAAGAAGGCAGTTGAGATATTAAATAATACTCAGCCATAATTATTCAGCCTCTTTCATAAGTGCCGCAATTTTTGGACTTAAATAGTTTGATAACATATCTGTAACAGCTTCAGCAGAATAGTCATAATATGCTCCACCATCGTTTACAGCAATACGGAATCCACCATCGAAATTATCATTTGCTTTAAGAGTAACGCCCTCTGATAATTTTGCTTTAAGACCTGAAAGCACTGTGTCTTCGAGTTTCTTTAAATCTTCACTATTTAACACAATAGTTATATCTTCTGCACCAGCATTGTTTTTAAAGCCTTCAACAACATTAACAATAATTTCTGCTAATGCATCGCTTGAATAAACAGAAGAAACACTTTCACCTAAAATAGCCTTAAGCTCTTTAGTAACGCTCTCTCTGAAAGAAATGAGCAAATTTCTGCTTGCCTGTCGAAGTGCATCCTCACCAGATTTAACTGTTTTTTCATTTTCTGCTTTAGCATCAGCTATGAGTTTTTCAGCCTCTGCTTTTGCATCAGAAATGATTTTCTGGGCTTCGTCTTTTGCAGCAGTGAGTATAGCTTCAGCCTGTGTTTCGGCTGCTTCTACACCATCTTTTTTAATCTGCTCGATAAGCTCTTGCAATTGTATTTCCATAAGGTTCTCTCCTTTTCTAAATTTACAATTTATAAGTAAATGTTATTCTAACACAAAATAACCAAAATTTCAAGACTTCTGCTCGAAATTTTGGTTATTTTCATTCAATTATTTTTCTTTAATGTAAATTTACATTATTTTGCAATTCTACCGATTTTTTCATAAGGAATATTTTCAAATTCATAAATGTTCTCTTTAAGCTTTTCAATATCCTTTATATTATAATTACCATTCTCAGCATCTACAAAAATTTCATTTATTTTATCGAGTGAATAAAGTTCATTTTGAGATATGTCGCTGAATTTATAAACTGAATCATAGATTTCACCAAGCCTTATTCCGTTACCTACTATAAGGTTTCCCTTAACAACACTTGTAGGATTAGGTATATATTCAGGTAAATCCGCTTTTTCAATATCATCAGTCATAGTACTGTATTGCGGTAATTTTTCTTGCCATACTTCACTCTGCCAAGGAGAATTATAAAGAGCTTCCCACATATCACCAGTATCTGTATAAGCATGAGTAAACCAACCTCTTTCTAATGCACCCTCTCTTGCTCTATCATCAAATCTTACTACGTTTTCACCGTGATTTATAATAATATTGTTAGTTACTATATTATCACGCCCACCACCGATGTGAATTGAATTACCTGGAACGTTTACGAGTAAGTTACCATAAACGGTCTGACCCGAAAGTGCATCGTCAAGATAAATTCCATCTGGAGTAAACTCTAACGAACCTAAATTACAAACACAATTATATCTTATGATATTACCATACCATACCCAGCTTCTGCCGGAATATATTGCACCCGCATCATCAGAAAGCAAGCAAACATTATAAATATTATTATACTCGATTATATGATTATTGCCTTTATATGTAATAGCTTCATGTGGAGAGTCATGCATTTCATTGTGACTGCAGATATTACCAACACCAAGCAGTGTTACTGCAGGCTGATAAGTCTGGTAAATCTCCGACCAGTGATGAATGTAGTTATTATCGGCTACACTGTTACCTGATGTAAGTGTTTCGATATCACCACCGTCAATTATAATGCCTCCCTTACCTGTTCTTGTAATCTCATTATTGTAAGCTACGTTATTACTACCTGTCATAACAAGTGCATTACCTGCAACATTTTTAATGACACAATTCTGAATCTTATTGTTATCACCTGTTATAAAAATTCCATCATCTCTTGTACCCTTAAAGGTAATTCCATCAAAAGTAATATAATCAACCTCAGCACTTATTATTGGTTCGAGTGACAACGAAAGGTCAATTTTTGCATTTTCAAAGCCTTCCTGCTTCCAGATGAAAAGCAAGCCCTTTTCTCTGTCTAAGTACCATTCGCCTTCTTTAGTCAATTCCTCAAACACGTTAAAGAAATAATATGGTGCATCTGTTTTTGTACCATAAAGACTTACAAATTTTGGTGAAAGCTCACCTGTTTCAGCATTAAAGCTACCAATTGGTGATGAAGCATCTGCCCAATCATACTTCCAGTATCCGAACATCCAGACATCCTCGAGATTTTCCCAACTGCTGATTTTTTTAGCAAGGTCAGCATTAACCCTATAGATATCACTTTCAGGATTACGAATCTCATCCCAATTTTCAACAGTTGTGAGTCCTCCATCACTCTCTTTTCCAAGACCAGTTTTTACAACTTCTTCTGTATAAAGATATTCATTATCAGGATATCTTGCAACGTTCTGCCTTATATCATCAACAAAAAGCTCACAATAAAGCGGACCTACATAGTCACCATCGTAATTTTCAGCAGTATGATAAGAGCCGATTGCACAAATCTCGCCCCAATCGTCTTTTGTAAGAGAATATGGCTTCTTTGTCAAATCAATTACAACAACATTTTCCTGTGCTTCCTTTGAAAGTCTTTTTTCATATTCAGGATAATTTTTAACACTTTCAAAATCATCACTAAAAAGTGTAACACCGCCATTAATCACTACTTCTCCATTATAAGAGCAGTATGTAACAGGGCATTCTTTTGTACCAGAATCCTCTTTTGTAAACTCCAACGAAGAAACGCAGTATTCACCCGCTTCAATTAGAACGGTTATGCCATTTTTATTCGTTTTATCGGTATTTCTTACTGCTTCTTTTGCTCTTTCGATTGTAAGAAACGGAGCTTCTTTACTACCGTTATTATTATCGTTACCTTTTGTGCTTACGTAAAAATCGCCTTTAATCACTTTTTCATCATCTTCTGTCTCTTTATATGTTGAAAGGACTGGTACAGGAGCTTTGTAATTCTCATATATTATATCACCTAAATGTGTACCTATATATGAATAGCTACCTATAGAAAAGCTTATAAGAACTACGAATACAGCTATTGATTTTAACACTTTCTTGCTAAAAATTGCCAAAACACAAAGCACAGTTAAAACCGCTATTATAATAAAGGTTAAGTAAACAGGAACAATTAAACCTGCTAACTGAAACACACCTTTGCCCATAATTAAATTTATTATAAAAGTAACAACAAGAAGAATTATTGCAACTACTAAGGCAGAAAGAAGTGAATTTTTTATTTGCGTTTTTTTATCCTTGTTTTTTGCAACACTTATGCATAAAGCAAGTAAAGCACTACCAAGGCACACAACTATTGCAAGAATAAAAAGAAGTGGTGTGTATCTATAGCAAAGGTATTGAAAATGGTAAAAATAAAGTCCTACAATAGAACACGCAATGCCAAGCACAAGGCACAATATTTCACAAATTATTTTTTTACTGTTTTTAATTTTTTCCATAATCAAAATTCCCCCTTATTTAAAACTATACTCTGACGCATATTTTGTTAAATCGGGCGGATTTTTTCGTGTGTCATAGCCTTGCCAGGCAATAACTCTGTTTTCACAAGGAATAACAAGAAGTTCCTGACCGTTCATTCCGCCCTTGTTATATGAATCCTTTATACCATTATGTG
The DNA here is from genome assembly GCA_937916395.1 of uncultured Clostridia bacterium. Lineage (GTDB taxonomy): Bacteria > Bacillota > Clostridia > Oscillospirales > Acutalibacteraceae > DTU089. The sequence goes on from CALFTN010000059.1 coordinate 23,823, forward strand.
CGAATTCATAAGTTCTTTCTAAAACTTTTTTTACCCATTCCTCTGAAACAATTCTTTTACCGAGATATTCACCATTATTAAGGTAAACACCGCCGAGCTTAATCATATCTTCCGTTCTTATGTAAAGCCCCGTAGCACCAATTGTGTGCCCTTTTGGGCAACAGCTCCACGCCGCTTCTTTAAATTTAAGCGGTAAAAAGATATTTTCCCAACAGAAATTAAAAAGTGATTTATCGCTAACCTTACTTACAATTCTTGAAAGAATATAATAGCCTGCATCTTCATAATGCCTTTCTGTGTCGGGTGGGCAAACCCACTTTTTAAGCATTATTTCTTTTAAATAATCTTCGTCATATTGAGATGCGTCAAAAACATCTGTATCAAACCCGCCGGGGTAACCTGTTCTGTGACGCATAAGCATATCTAACGTAGTTTCATTCCAATATGGGTCATACCCTTCGGGGCACTCATCCCCCAGAATTTCCGTAACAGTATTTTCTACACTTAAAAGTCCACGGTCACATAAAATGCCTATAGCAGTTACCGTATACATTTTAGAAACTGAATATATATTCTGACTCGCGTTGTTTTCTCTTATTACCATTTTTTCGGGTAAATTGTTGCCGACAATTTCTGCAACCGAAAAAACGCGACCATCATTTTCTTTTATAAATTCCTTGAAATCGTTTAAAAATTTACTCATTATAAAACCTCTTAAAAATATTCTTTTGCATAGTCTAAAATTATATTTTTGGCTTTTTCTGTTTTATCGGGGTCTTTATCGAGTGCGTGACCTGAATTTTCATAAACTAAAAAGTCGTTTTTTACGCCTGCTTTTGTAAGACTGTCTATAAATATTTCAGAGTTTTCAAATGGTACAAGTTCATCAAGCACACCCTGAAAAACTGCGGTAGGTACACAATCTTCTGAAACATAGCTTTGCGGTGACATTTTTCTGAGTGCATTCTGCACTTCTTCATTTAAAAGTGTCGCTTTAGTAATTTTTGCACCACAGCATTTTGAAAGAACACCATATTTCCATTCTTCAAATTCGCCTTTTATACCCATAAGGAAATTCTCTGCCCAACAATTAACCGGTGGGCAGTAAGCACCTACTGCAACGGGTATTATTGGTGCTTCGCACTTTCTTGTGTAAGCGTAAAGGAGTGACAAGTGCGCCCCCGCAGACGCACCTGACAAAATCGTGCTTTTAATATTAAAGCCGTATTCTTCGCATTTTTCCTTTATAGTACTTAATGCTGAAGTTATATCATCAAGCTCGTGAAATACATTTATTTTTTCAGTAACGAAACGATAATTCATAGTAGCACAGATATACCCTGAAGAAACGTAAAATTCCGCCTCGTTTTTATAATCTGATTTGTCGCCGTTACTCCAGCCGCCACCGTGAATAAAGAGTATTACACCCGACTTATTTTCTGCATTTTCTGGTATATATAAATCAAAACTATTTCTTTCATGTTCCCCATAAGAAATATCTTTTAACACAGAATAATTTTCACCCATAATTATCTTTCTCCGAAAACATCTTTAATTGCTTCAAGGTAACCATAGCCATAAAGGTCATCTGGCTCAAGGTAGCTTGTTTCAGTCCATTCATTCCAGCTATTGACTGTTATAAATGGTGCTTTCATAACACCTTTTTTAAGTGAATTGTCGGCAAATTTCTTGATTTTTTCACAGGCGTTTTTAAAATTTTCAGGTGTATTGTTCTCAATTACACCAGGCACAAAATTATTGAATCTTACATTATTATCCCAACCGACTGAAATATTCGGATAAAATGGAATTGTAAGATTTTCCGATTCTTTTTCTATTGCTTTTACGTAGCTTTCTGTAACATCATTAAAGTCGCCATCTAAATCAGCAGAGCACCCCCAGTTGTAGCTGGTTGCAGAATCAACACCTAAAAATTCGTACATTTCATTTGAGGTTGCACCTTTATTTGAATCTTCATCCTTTAACCAGTTGAAAATTCTGTCACGCCAATGAACAACCTGAAAATGAAGTCCTGAAAAACCTGCTTCCTTAGTTTTTCTTCTGAACTCCTCCAAGCCTTTTTTACACTCATCGCTTGTACCAAATGAACGGATAAAATTGTCTATATCAAAAATCATATAAACAGGGCAACCGTCAATTGTGTAGTAGTTATTTCTTTTGAAATATTTTTCAATTGTTCTGTCGCAGATTTCGGAGAAAATTTTTGGTGTAACAACACCACTCCAGATTACTGTTGACAAATCATTATCAGAATTTCGTTTATCCCATAAATGATTTGCATCGTGATTTGCCCACATAAGACAAAATTTCATTTTTTCATTATTTTTTGCTTTTAAAAATCCATCATTAAGACAGTTTTCTAAAAATGGGCGGTTATCGTACCAGTACCAGTCATAAATAAACACATTAACACCATAAGAAACTGCACATTCAATCTGTTTTTCCATAACCGCGCTATCCGCTTCGTTTTCATAACCCCATAACGGAACACGAGGCCATCTGCAACCTTTATAGCCTTTGTTTGTCATAGCTTTTACAGTTTGCCATTCGCCAATTCCCTCAGGCCAGAAAATTCTTGTTCTCTTTTCGTCACCTGTATATGACGGCCACACAAATGCAGCAATATCGTAGTTGGACATAATAACGCTCCTTATATTACAAATCCAAGGAATTTTCATTCAACAAAAATTCATACAACCCAAGATGAAGAATACCATTATCATCGTTCCATGGTTTCATAGAAGTTTTGCTAATTATAATTTTTTTAAAAAAGTCATTTGTGTTTTTTAATGGTCTGAGTTCAGTTTCCATTTTATTTGGGTCATCAACATTAAGAGCTGATTGAATATAATATTTTTTAGTTCCTGCATTAACTACAAAATCAATCTCGCATTGCTTTTTGGTTCTTTTTTCATCTATCTTTTCAAAAATCTCCACAACACCTACATCAACTAAATAACCTCTGCAAAGAAGCTCATTATAAATAATATTTTCCATAATATGAGTTTCTTCTTGTTGCCTGAAATTAAGTCTTGCATTTCTAAGACCAATATCCGTACAATAATATTTTGAGGGATACTCAAAATATTTTTTACCTTTTACATCGTATCTTTTGGCATTACTAAACAAAAATGATTCCATAAGATAATTCAGATAGTTTGAAATAGTAGTGCTGGATACTTTTACATTTTTCACAGATTTTAAAGTATTTGATATTTTACTTGCATTAGTTAGTGAACCAACAGATGAACACAAATTATCAGTAAATTCTTCTAAAACTTCTGGGAGCTCAATATCATAGCGCTCAACAATATCTTTAAAATAAACTTCTGAAAATAAACTTCTCAGATAATTTAGTTTTTCAGAATCAGAGTTTTTAGAAATTACTAATGGCATACCACCATAAAGTGCATAGTTTTCATAAGCGTCCGATTTATCTCCACCAACAAAGTCGTAATATTCTTTAAAAGATATAGGATAAACCCGTAACTCATCACCCCTACCTCTGAATGCAGTGAGAACATCCTTGGTGAGCATTTTAGAATTACTACCGGTAACATAAATATCCACATTACGAAGTCGCATAAGTCCGTTGAGAACATTATAGAGTTTAATATCCTCAGGATTTTTAAGTTCCTCTTTTGTAATAGCATATTGTACCTCATCAATAAAAATATAATACATATCCCTATTTACAATTTTTGACCGTATATATTCAGACAATTTGTGAGGGTCACGATACTCAAGATAAATATCATCGTCTAAAGCAATAGTAATAATTTGTTCTTCTTTAACACCATTTTCAACAAGATAATCATAAAACAAGTTGAAAAGAAGATAGCTTTTCCCACAACGTCTTATACCAGTAATTACCTTTATCAAACCATTTTCTTTCTTATCAATAAGTTTTTTAAGATATGCATTACGTCTAATAATCTTCTCCATAATTCCACCTTGACTTTAAAATTTGTTGCAAATGCACCTAAGTTTCAAGTGTAGTATACCACTATTTTATAAAAAAATCAACTTTATATTTCAAATTTAGGTGCAAAGTCACCGAAGTTTAAAGTCAAAAGTTTCGAAGTTAATAAAATAAGTGAATTTTTCAAGCATTTCTTGAATTTTGGTCAAAGAACAATTTATTGTTTTTAATACCTTAATGATTTATTATATAAACAGACCGGTCAACAAATCTAATCAAAGGTGGCAAACGCAATGACTATTTATTTAAGCGAAAACATCAAGAAATTAAGACGAGAAAAGAACCTTACGCAAGAAGCCCTTGCAGAGTTTTTGGGAGTCACTTTTCAGAGCATCAGTAACTGGGAACGTGGTGAAAGTTACCCTGACATCACAATACTCCCTGAAATTGCAGGATTCTTTAAAGTGAGTGTCGATGAGCTTCTCGGCATTAACAAGGCTGAAAACGAACACGAAATAAATTTAAAAATTGCAGAATATGATAATCTGACTGACCATAAACTGATGCAAGAAACCATAAACGATTTAAAAGCAAAATTCCCAAATGATTTTAGAGTATTAATCAGATACCTCAGATGCCTTGTGAATTTTTCAGAAGATTTATCAGTTGTTTCTTCCGAAGTATTTTTAATTTACAATAATATCCAGCAAAACTGCACAGATGATAGAATAAGAATCAAAGCAAAACGAGCAATGATTGAGTTTTACCGTTCACAGTTAAATACAGAAAACTCGGATGTTATATTTGAAAAATGCGAAAAAATTATTTGCGAAATGCCCGATATGCGCGACAGTCGTGAAATGTTCTGTACCTTTTACCCTGAATATCATCCCAAACATGATATTAAAATTCAAAATGCAATTGAAGAAATTTTTTTACTTCGCACAACACTTTACTCTCACTATTATTTCTACAACGACAACTGTACCGATGAATGGCAAACGAAATCTATACAAAAAGAAATTGAATATCTTGAATTCATTTATGATGACGGAAATTATGGTAAGATGTGGAAAACAATAATAAGTCTTTATTATCATTTGGGTGTAAAATATTTCAAGCTTAATGATTATAAAAACACAATTAATAACTTCAAAAAGTCTGCTGAACTTGCAATTAAATTTGACGAAATGGACAGAATTACCACTATGCACTCAACAATGTTCCGAGGTAAAGAGTTTGATAAACATACTCTCGGCAGTACATTTGTTGCAAAAAACAGAGTAAAAAAATTGTTAACCAAAGAATATCCGCTTACAGATAAATTTAAAGAAACAAATGAGTTTAAAGAAATTATACAAATGTTAAATTGAAAATTAGACTATGGTGTAAACGAAACAACTCCGAGGCTTGAATCCCTCGGAGTTGTTTATTGATTATTTTAAAAAAGTAATAGTAAATAGTTGATAAGTAAAGGGGAAAATTACAAAATCTTTATTTCTTCTCTTTCGCAGTATTAAGTGATGAAACAAGAATTCTTTTTATTTCAAGACAATCATCAAGTAAAGACTGTCCTTCTTTTTCGGTAATATATTCTGATAAAATCAAGAGTCTTAACCAATATTCTGTTTCTGCAGTTTCTTTTAGTGAAATCTGAAGTTTTGCAATAAAGTCAGCTTTACTCACGCCATAAATTGCTTCATTTGCATTAGCCCCGATACTTGTAGCACTTCTTATTATTTGCTTTGAAATGACTGTTTCTTTTTTCTCTTTTACAAGATATTTGTTAAGTTTTACTATTCGTGCTGCGAATTTTAAAGATTTTTCGAGTAATATACTATCTTGTGCCAATAAAAATCCTCCTTTTAGATAATAGATAATAAATAATAGAGAATAGAGAATAGTACAAAAGCGCACTAAAACGCACCAAATATCTTTTATCTATTCTTTATTCTCTATTATCTCTTATCTTAGCCACCTCGTGTGGCGCTTTTGGTGCCGGTGGTGGGACTCGAACCCACACGATGTCGCCATCAACGGATTTTGAGTCCGTCACGTCTGCCAATTCCATCACACCGGCATATACAATTTTTTCAACTTTTGTATTATATATTAAAAAAAACAAAAAATCAATACTATTACAAATATTTTGCTTAAATATCGTAAAATATAACAGTTTTCATTTCTTTTATTTTATGCTATTATTGTATTATAGAATTAAAATACTACTATGATAGAAACAGGAGAAGCACTTTGAAAACAGAAGCAAAAGCAAAAAAGGGTGGTCTTATTAAAAGATTTATGCCCTACTATAAAAGACATCTTGGCACATTAAGCTTTGACTTATTTTGTGCCGCACTCACTACTCTTTGCGAGTTGGCTTTACCTATAATTGTCCGTGAAATTACAGGCACTGCAACAAATAACCCCGAAAATTTAACTTTAAAGTTTATTTTAACACTCGGTGGAGTTTATATTATATTAAAAATCATAGATGCACTCGCCTACTATTATATGTCGTCAATCGGTCATATAATGGGCACAAAAATCGAAACAGAAATGAGAAAAGACTTTTTTGGGCATCTTCAAAAATTGCCTTTTTCATTCTATGATGATGCTAAAGTCGGTACTTTAATGTCAAGAATAACATCTGACCTTTTTGATGTTACCGAATTTGCACACCACTGCCCAGAAGAATTTTTTATAGCAGGAATTAAAATTGTTGCATCCTTCTCAATTTTAGCATTTATGAATGTTCCTTTAACGCTCATAATGTTTGCTGTTTTACCTTTTATGATTGTAATTCTTGCTAAATACAACCACAAAATGCGTGACGGATTTAAAGAATCAAGAAAAAAAGTCGGCGAATTAAACAGCCAGATTGAAGATAGCCTTTTAGGAATCCGTGTCGTAAAATCTTTTGCTAACGAACATATTGAAGAGGAAAAGTTCAAAACTGGCAACGTTGGATTTTTGAATATTAAATCTATAGTTTACAAACTTATGGGTTCCTTTACTGCAATCAACAGAGTGTTTGAAGGCATTATGTATATTGTAGTTGTAATTGCTGGTGGTATTTTCTTAATCAATAAAAAAATAGAGGCTGCCGACTACGTTGCTTACTTAATGTATATTTCTGTTCTTTTAACTGCAATAAAACGAATAGTAGAATTTGCAGAGCAGTTCCAGCGTGGCATGACCGGTATTGAGCGTTTTACCGAGATTATGGATATTGAGCCATCTATTAAAGACAAAACTGGTGCTAAAGAATTAGAGGTTAATGATGGCAATATTGATTTTAGAAATGTATCCTTTAAATATTCAGATGTCACAGAAAATGTTCTAACCAACTTAAACATTCACATTGAAAAGGGTCAGAAGGTAGCTTTAGTTGGCCCATCTGGTAGTGGTAAAACTACCCTTTGCAATCTTATTCCTAGATTTTATGAAATTACAGATGGTGAAATTTTAATTGATAACACAAATATTCAGGATGTAACTTTAAAATCCTTAAGAAATAACATTGGTGTTGTTCAACAGGACGTATATTTATTCTCTGGCACAGTTAAAGAAAACATCGCTTATGGTTTAAAAGATGCTTCTGACGAAGAGATTTATAATGCCGCACGTCTTGCAGGTGCTCACGAATTTATTGAAGGCTTACCAAATGGCTACGACACTTATGTCGGCGAGCGTGGTGTTAAGCTTTCTGGTGGGCAAAAGCAAAGAATAAGTATTGCACGTGTTTTCTTAAAGAACCCTAAAATTCTTATTCTTGACGAAGCAACAAGCGCACTCGACAATGAAAGCGAACAAATCGTAAAAAAATCGCTCGACTTATTAGCAGAGGGCAGAACAACTTTAATTGTTGCCCACAGATTAACAACAATTAAAAATGCCGATAATATTCTCGTTATGACAAACGACGGAATTGAAGAAAGTGGCACTCACGATGAATTAATTAAAAAGAATGGCGTTTACGCTAAGCTTTATGAAATGTACAGTAATTAATATTTACACTATTAAGGAGTTGATTTTATGAAGAACTATCCTACACCTCACATTGATGCGAAACCAGAGGATTTTGCAAAAACTGTGCTTATGCCGGGTGACCCATTAAGAGCAAAATTCATAGCAGAAAACTTTTTAGAAAATGCTGAGCTTGTAAACAATGTTCGTGGAATTCAAGGCTACACAGGTACTTACAAGGGTACACGTGTTTCGGTTATGGCTTCTGGTATGGGTATGCCATCAATAGGGATTTATAGCTATGAGCTTTTTAACTTTTTCCAGGTAGATAACATTATAAGAATCGGCTCTGCCGGTGGTATGTGCGACAAGGTTAAGGTTCGTGATATTGTTATTGCACAAGGTGCTTGCACTACCTCGAGATATAGCCACACCTTTAATCTTCCTGGCGATTTTGCACCTATTTCTGATTTTACAGTTTTAAGAACACTTGTAGAAAAATCAGAAGAATTAGGCATCAAATATGAGGTCGGCAACGTGCTTTCTTCTGATGTATTTTATGGCGATACACCTGAGCTTTCAGCTAACTGGCAAAAAATGGGTGTTTTAGCTGTCGAAATGGAAGCGGCGGCACTCTTTATGAATGCTGCAAGAGCTGGTAAAAAAGCTGGTGCTATATTTACAATTTCTGACCATATTGTTACAGGTGAATCACTCCCTGCAATTGAAAGACAGAATTCATTTACAGATATGATGAAATTAGCACTTGAAACAGCAGTAGAATTGGAGAATAAATAATGGCTAAAAGAGTATTTCTTATAGTTCTTGATTCTTGTGGAATCGGCGAAGCACCTGACGCTGAAAGTTTTGGTGATAAAGGTGCTAACACAGTAGGCAGCATAAGTAAATCAAAGGAATTTAATATAGAAAATCTTAAAAGCATTGGTTTTACTGAGATTGATGGTCTTTCGTATCTTGGTAAAGGTGAGCTAAAAAGTGAAGTTGCAAGGCTCAGAGAAAAATCTAAAGGTAAGGATACAACAATAGGTCATTGGGAAATTGCAGGAGTTGTATCAGAAAAACCATTACCTACATTCCCTGACGGTTTTCCGAAGGAGCTTCTGGATGAATTTTCTCGTCTTACTAATCGCAACGTTCTTTGCAACAAACCATATTCTGGCACAGAAGTCATTAAAGATTATGGCAAACAGCATTTAGAAACTGGTGATTTAATTGTTTACACTTCTGCTGACAGTGTTTTTCAGATTGCTGCACACGAAAGTATTGTGACACCTGAAACGCTTTATGAATATTGTAGAATTGCACGTAAATTATTAGTTGGCGATTTAGGAGTGGGCAGAGTTATTGCACGTCCCTTTGAGGGCGAGCACCCATTCAAAAGAACCCCAAGAAGGCACGATTTTTCATTAGAGCCACCAAAAAATACTGTTTTAGACGAATTAAAAGCCAATGATTTTGATGTAATTGGTGTCGGCAAGATTAATGATATTTTCGCAGGCAAGGGTCTAACCGAATACACCTACACCAAAAACAATGATGATGGTATGGCAAAAACCTTAGAATATCAGAAAAAAGATTTTAATGGACTTTGCTTTATAAATCTTGTGGATTTTGATATGGTTTATGGTCACAGAAATGATGTGAACGGATACGCTAAAGCATTAAGTGATTTTGATAGATGGTTACCAGAATTTATTAAAAATATGAACAGTGACGATGTTTTAATTATAACTGCCGACCATGGATGTGACCCAGGTGACTTGAGCACTGACCACACTCGTGAATTTGTACCATTCATTATGTTTGGTGAAAATATTCCTCCAAAAAACAATGGCACGGTTGATGGTTTCACCTTTGTTGCTGATACAGTTAGAAAATTATTATTGGGATGATTTTATGACAGATAAAGAATTAGTTTTAAAAGCACAAGAAGCTATGAAAAATTCATACTCACCCTACTCAGATTTTAAAGTCGGAGCGGCATTACTTGCTGAAAGTGGCAAGGTTTACACTGGTTGCAATATCGAAAATGTTGCCTTTGGTCCATCAGTTTGTGCAGAACGTGTTGCTTTTTTTAAGGCAATTTCTGAGGGTGAAAAATCCTTCTCAAAAATTGCAGTTGTTGGTGGCAAAAATGGTGTAATCACCTCACCCACTCCACCTTGTGGCGTTTGCAGACAGGTAATGCGCGAATTTTGTAGTGACAACTTTGAAATTTTAATAGCAAGAGAAAACAATGAATACGACAAGGTTTTATTAAAAGACTTGTTACCCTACTCTTTTAAACCGGAGATTTTATCAAAATGAGAATGTACGATATTATAAAAAATAAACGCGATAACAAAGAGTTAACAAAAGAAGAAATTGAATTTTTTGTTAAAGGCTATACCGATGGGTCAATCCCGGATTATCAGGCATCAGCGCTTACAATGGCAATTTTCTTTAATGGTATGACCGAAAAAGAAACTGCCACTTTAACGCTTGCAATGGCAAATTCTGGTGACACAGTAGATTTATCTGATTTTGGTAACAAAACTGTTGATAAACACTCAACCGGTGGCGTTGGCGATAAAACAACCTTAATCGTGGCACCAATAGTTGCTTCTTTAGGTTGCATTATTGCAAAAATGAGTGGTCGTGGCTTAGGTCATACAGGTGGTACTGTTGATAAATTGGAATCTATTGAGGGCTTTAACACGTCACTTTCACCAGAAGAGTTTTTCACACAGGTAAAAAACACAAATATTGCAGTTATTGGTCAGACAGGCAATTTAACACCCGCTGACAAAAAGCTTTATTCTTTAAGAGACGTTACTGCAACTGTTGATAGCATTCCGCTCATTGCTTCAAGTATAATGAGTAAAAAGCTCGCAGCTGGCTCACACACAATAGTTCTTGATGTTAAATGTGGCAGTGGTGCTTTCATGAAAACACCTGATGATGCAAAAGCCTTGGCAGAAGAAATGGTAAAAATCGGAAAAAACAACGGCAGAAATATGGCTGCTATAATTACCGATATGAATACACCTCTTGGCAAAAACATTGGTAACTCGCTTGAGGTTATTGAAGCTATAGAAATTTTAAAAGGTAATGGTGCAGAAGATTTAAAATTTGTTGCTTGTGCCCTTGCCTCTGAAATTGTTTCTCTTTCAAAAAATATAACTGCAGAAGAAGCAAACGAATTAGTAGAAAACGCAATTTCGAGTGGCGAAGCTTTCAAGAAACTCAAGGAATGGATTTCTCATCAGGGTGGCAACGAAGAATGGATTGAAAATCCTGAGAACTTTCCTAAGGCAGAATACAGCGAAGATATCATGGCAGAAAAGGACTGCTATATTTCTTCTATGAATGCAGAAGAAATTGGTGTTGCATCTGTAATTTTAGGTGCAGGCCGTGAAAAGAAGGATGATATTATTGACTTCACTGCCGGAATTATTTTAAACAAAAAAACTGGTGACAAAGTGACTAAAGGTGATATAATCGCAACCCTTTACACTAACAATAAAAATTCTTTTGCATCGGCAAAAGAAAAATTCCTTTCAGCAATTGAATTTTCAAATGAAAAACCAGAAAAAATACCACTTATTTATAAAATAGTCAGGTAGGAAGATAGATTTTGAATTTAAAAGCAAATTTTGATAAATTGAAGAAAGCAACAACCATAAAAGAGCTTATAAATATTCTTGATTCTAGTTTTTTAATAAATGTGGCTTTTGTTATTTTAACGGCTATTACTCTGACACCTTTTATAGCACTTTTTACAGGCTATAACCTTTTTATGACAAATTATATATTGTTCTTTGGATTTTTGGGGTGTATTGTAACATTCGTTTCATTTTTAAAAAGCAGATTTTCTTTTGGTTTGAGCAATAAAGAATATTTCAAATGCAATATAATTCCTATATTTTTATTTATGATGCTTATATGGAGTGTTTTTTCCTGCATATTCTCAACTAATCCAGATATTTCTCTTTTGGGCTCTGCATACCGACAAGAAGGTCTTTTAATGTATTTTGCTTACTGTGGCTATTTCGGTTGTGGTTATATCACAGGCAAAGGCAACAAGCTACACATTTTATTTAATTTATTTACTACGGTTGCAATTATCTTAGCAATTTTTATGATAATTAATTCACCCAAACTTAATACTATTTTTCACACGAGTCAAATAAATTCTGTTTTTTATAACCAAAATCATGCTGGTTACTATTTTTGTGTAGCGAGTATTTTAAGTTCTGTTGAGTTACTGAAATTAGATTTAAAAGTAAAAAAAGATGGCTTAAAAATGATTCTAAGATTAATTATTATAGGTATTCTTCTTTACGGAAATATTCTCACAAATTCAACTGGCTCATTTCTTGCAATAATTTTTGGTGGTTGTGCTTTAGTTTTCGCAACTGCACTTTACAATAGAAATTTGCTAAAACACACTATTTTTGTTTTCATAACTTTTTTTATTGTAACAATAATTTCAATCTTTACAGGGAAAAATCCTTTACTAGATGCTCTTCAAGTTTTCATAGATTTTGGTACAATTATTAAAGATACACGAAGCGAAGAAGCCTTATCAGCAGGTACTGACAGATGGCTTTTATGGCTACATACGATAGATTTTATAAAAGAAAAACCCTTTTTCGGTTTCGGACCCGACAACTTAGCAGAAGCCTACTCAGCAGTAGGTCTTATTTTAGATTCACGCCCTCACAATGAGTTTTTACAGCACACCGCCGCATTAGGAATTCCTGCTGGTCTTTTATATTTAATCGCTATTATCACGTTCACGGTTACATATTTTAAAAAGAAGATAGAAAATCCCCTTATAATAGGGCTTGTTTGTACTGTAGGTGCTTATATATGTTCTTCCCTCTTCGGTAACACAATGTTCTACACATCACCTTTTTTCTTTATGATTTATGGAATGGCAACAAGCGTTTTAAAAAGAGCATAAAATAAAAGCACTTTGAAAAATTCAAAGTGCTTTTATCTTATTCTGTTTTCTAACAAATCACTTGCTTTAAGATTCAATGCATCAGCAATACTGAACAAGATGTCTACTGAAAATGCTCTGACTAAATTAGGAGCTTCTATTGCACTTAAATGCGACCTGCTTATACCTGCTTTTTCAGCTAACTGTTCCTGACTCATTCCACGTAGCTTTCTTGCAAAGGCTATAGTAATTCCTAATTCAATAAGTCTGTCTCTATTTGCAAATCCAGAATTTTTACTCACTCAATATCACTCCTTTACTACCCTTTCCATTATATATTTATTTTATTCTCTAATAGTTTATTTTAAAAAGCACTTGACTATTTTAAAGAGCATTTGTATAATATTTAGTACTAATAGTGAAAAAGGGTATTAAAGGGGATTTTAAAAAAATGCAGAATAATGAGAATGATATGTATAAAGATATGTATTTCATATTAGCTGAAGGTATCACTGAAGCAATAACCGCCGATACAGCAGACGATATAAAACAAACTCTTATAAACGCTGTAGCGAAAACTGAAGACATTTATATAAAACATACATTAAAATAAAAAAGAGGCTGTAAGAAACTTACGTTTTTTACAGCCTCTTTTTTATTTTTAGAATTCAATTTTTTCTTCAATATACTTAACTAAATCTGCGATTGGAATTCTTACCTGCTCCATAGTATCTCTGTCGCGAACTGTTACGCAATTGTCTTCTTCACTCTCAAAGTCGTAAGTAATGCAGAATGGTGTACCGATTTCATCCTGACGGCGATATCTTTTACCAATTGAGCCTGCATCGTCAAATTCAACATTGAATTTCTTTGAAAGTGTAGTAAATACTTCTGTTGCTTTCTCATTTAATTTCTTTGAAAGTGGAAGCACTGCACATTTATATGGTGCAAGAGTTGGGTGAAGACGAAGAACAACACGTGTATCATTCTTTTCAGCATCTACAACCTCTTCATCATAAGCCTCTGTAAGAATTGCAAGGAAGAGTCTTTCAACGCCCAAAGATGGCTCAATAACATAAGGGATATATCTTTCGTTTGTTTCAGGGTCGAAATAATCAAGGCTTTTGCCTGATGTATTAATATGCTGAGTTAAGTCATAGTCAGTTCTGTCTGCAACACCCCAAAGCTCACCCCAACCGAATGGGAATAAGTATTCAAAGTCTGTTGTTGCTTTTGAGTAGAAGCAAAGCTCTTCTTTATCGTGGTCACGAAGACGAAGGTTTTCTGCTTTGATGTTTAATGAATAGAGCCAGTCACGGCAGAAACCACGCCAGTATTCGAACCACTCAAGGTCTGTGCCTGGTTTACAGAAAAATTCAAGCTCCATCTGTTCAAATTCACGAACACGGAAGATAAAGTTACCTGGTGTGATTTCGTTACGGAATGATTTACCAATTTGTGCAACACCGAAAGGCACTTTTTTTCTTGTTGTTCTTTGAATATTTGCAAAGTTAACAAAAATACCCTGTGCTGTTTCAGGTCTTAAATAAAGCTCGTTTTTACTATCCTCTGTAACGCCCTGGAATGTTTTGAACATTAAGTTAAACTGACGAATATCTGTAAAGTTGTGCTTACCACAATCAGGGCAAGGAATTGCCTTTTCTTTAATATAATCCATCATTTGTTCATTTGACCAGCCTGCAACTACAGTACCATCAAAATCTTCTATTAAGTTATCTGCTCTGTGACGTGTTTTACATTCACGGCAATCCATTAATGGGTCTGAAAAACCACCAAGGTGACCAGAGGCAACCCAAGTCTGTGGATTCATAAGAATTGCACTATCAAGACCTACGTTATATGGATTTTCCTGAATGAATTTTTTTCTCCACGCATTTTTGATATTGTTTTTAAGTTCAACACCTAATGGGCCGTAATCCCAGGTATTTGCAAGTCCACCATAAATCTCGCTACCTGCATACACAAAACCTCTGCCCTTACAAAGAGCAACAAGTTTTTCCATAGATTTTTCTGTGTTATTCATCTTTATCTATCCTTTCAAAAGAAATATAAATTACATCAATAATCAGTAGAAAGCTTTTCTGTTGTTTCTACCAAGCCACCGAAGCCACTTTTATACATAGCATAATAAAGCCCATGCTTCTCTAAAAGTTCTTCATGAGTTCCACGTTCTCTTATAGTACCATTATCTATAAACAGAATTTCGTCTGCCTTACGTATTGTAGAAAGTCTGTGAGCAACAACAAAGTTTGTTCTGCCCTTCATAACCTCATTCATACCTTTTTGAACAAGAAGCTCAGTTCTTGTATCAACAGAAGATGTCGCTTCATCAAGAATAAGAACCGCCGGATTTTTTAAGAACGCTCTTGCAATAGTAATAAGCTGCTTCTGACCACCAGAGAGATTTTCACCATTTTCTGTGATTCTCGTGTTATAGCCTTCAGAAAGTAGCTTTATAAACTCTTCTGCACCTGAAAGTCTGCAAGCCTCATAAATCTCCTCATCCGTTGCATCAAGCTTACCATAACGGATATTATCCATTATAGTTCCGTCAAAAAGCCAGGTTTCCTGTAAAACCATACCATAAAGCTTTCTTAAATCATCGCGCTTTACAGTTCTTATATCTTTATCATCAATGGTAATTTTACCACCTGTAACATCGTAAAAACGCATCAAGAGATTTACAAAAGTAGTTTTACCAGCACCAGTAGGACCTACCAAAGCTACAAGGCTACCTTTTTTAACTGTTAAATCTAAATTCTCGATTAAAGGCTTGTCTTCTGAATAAGAGAATGACACATTCTCAAATTTGATACTTTCATTGAATACAAGCTCTTCACTTGTTGGTAAATCAACTTCACTTTCTTCATCAAAAAGCTTAAACACTCTTTCTGCAGAGGCCATACAAGACTGAATTGTGTTTGCTATTTGTGCGAGTGTTGACATTGGTGAAGTAAACAATTTGGAATATGTAATAAACGTAAGAATACCACCTATTGAAAACGCCTTACCCATATCATAAAGCACTACGTCACCAACAGAGAAAACACCATTATTTACAATTAAATAACCGCCAATAATAGCAACTAAAATATAGCCGATGTTATCCATTAAGTTTATAAACGGAGCTATTGTGCCCGAAATAAACTGCGCTTTACTGCTTACTTCAACAAGCTCATCGTTTATATCGTTGAATTCATCTTCAGCTAATTGCTCTTGACCAAAAATTTTTACAATTTTATGACCTGTATAAATTTCTTCAACATGACCATTTAATTCCCCGGTTCTGTCCCATTGAGCTTTGAAGAGTTTTCTTGAAACCGAAAGAACCTTTAAAGCAATTACCGCTGTAAGAGGAACAAGCAAAACTATAAACAATGTCAAAAACCAGTTTGTAATTACCATCATCACAAATACACCAACAATAGTAATCACTGAAGAAACTATTGAAATAAGGTTGTGCTGAAGTGTATTACTGATATTGTCAACATCGTTCATTATACGGCTTAATATATCACCCTTTGAGTTACCGTCATAATATTTAAGAGGTAGCGCCGAAAGCTTCTCATTGATTTTTTCACGTAGTTCTCTTACAACCTTTGCTGTGACACCTGCCATTACATACTGCTGAATGAATGAGAATACTGCCATTCCTCCATAAATAATGACGAGTGCTTTTACACACGGCAAAAGAGATTCTGCTGAAATTAGACCACCGTTTAATTTAATTTCGACCTGCTTATTAAGTAAATCAAGCGCCTGACCTATATAATCAGGACCAAGCACACTGAAAACAGAAGAAATTGCACATGTTATTATAACAATTATAAATGCTATCTTTTGCTCCCAGATATAGCCCCAGAGCCTTTTTGCACTTGTTTTAAAAGACTCTGCTCTTTCTTCGCCCTCGTGTATTTCACGATATGAAGAATACCTGAGCTTACGTGTTGCACGTCTTCTTTCCAGACGTTCTAATCTTTTTTCATCTAAAACAGGAGTTGTTTTTTTCATTCGTCACTCACCCCCGTTTTACTGAGCTGTGAGTCTGACATTTCTTTATAAACTTCACAGTTTTCTAAAAGCTCCTTATGGGTACCCATACCAACAATATCACCATTCTCAAGAACAATAATATTATCAGCATCTATTATAGTACCAACTCTTTGAGCGACAATTATTATTGCTGACTCTTTAAGAACTGTTTTTAATTGTGCTCTTAATTTACTGTCTGTAATAAAGTCCAGAGCAGAGAAGCTATCATCAAACATATAGAACTTTGCTTTTTTGACAATCGCACGTGCTATACAAAGCCTCTGCCTCTGACCACCAGAAAGGTTAGTACCATTCTGTGAAACCATACTGTTGAGCTTGTCTGGTAGCTTTTCTACAAAATCGCGTGATTGTGCAATTTCTAATGCTTCCCACAATTCCTCATCAGTAGCATCCTCATTACCATATCTTAAGTTATCTGCAATAGTTCCACTAAATAAAAATGCCTGCTGTGGAATATAGCCCAATTTTTCATAAATTGATGCAAAGTCCATTTCTCTGACATCAACGCCATCAATTAAAACAGCACCATCTGTAACATCATAAAAACGTGGAATTAAATTAAGCACTGTACTTTTACCACTGCCTGTGCTACCAATAATTGCAGTAGTTTCACCTTTTTTAGCAACAAAGTTAATATTATTGAGTGCTCTTTTTATATTACCATCTTCATCTTTATAATCGAAAACAACATTTCTAAATTCGATTGTGCCATCGTTTTCTGTGCCTGTTGTTTTTTCTCTTACTGTCATTTTTAATTCGTGGTCTAATATTTCATTAATTCTGTTTGCAGAAATCTTACCACGTGGAATCATGACAAACATAGCAGCAACTGAAGCTAATGCAACAACTATAAACACAAGGTAAATTATAAAACCTTGCAAGTCACCTATAGTGTTACCTATTTCTTCAGGGTCGGTTAGTTTATTAATCTGATTATAACCTACCACAATAAGCACTGCTATAATCATAAATACTAGAAGTGTCGCAACAGGAATAAGCCCTGCAAAAATTCTTGAAACCTTTAATGTAAGACCTGTTAATTCATCATTTGCTTTTTTAAAGCGTCTTTCTTCATATTCTGTTCTGTTAAATGCTCTTATTACTCTTACGCCATTAAGCTTTTCTCTGGTTACAAGGTTGAGAGCGTCAACACCTTTTTGAATTTTACTAAAAAACGGAACAACCGTTTTTGCTATTACAAGTGCAATTATCGCTATAACAGGACAAACTATTAAAAGCACAAGTGAAAGACCCGGGTCCATAATTATTGCCATTACTGTGCCACCTACTAACATAATAGGCACAGAAATAATACTTCTTAAAAGTGCAATAAGTAATTCTCCTATTTGCCTTATATCGTTTGTTGTTCTTGTAATGAGTGAAGGAACACCAATATCGTCAATATCGCCCTGTGAGAATGTCTGTACCTTGGAAAACACCATTCTTCTGAGGTCACCTGTAAAAAGAGCTGACACCTTGCTTGAGCAATAGCTATTGGCAATTGAAATAAGCATTGCTATTGTGCAAAGAACAATCATGACAATACCAATATTCTTTATGTAATTCAAATCACCTTTTGAAATACCATTATTTATAAGCTTTGACATCATAAGGGGAAAGCCCAATGTCATAACATTACTTATAGCCGCAAGAATAACTGTAAAGATTGCGAATCTTTTATGTGGTTTTAAATATTTAAAAAGTTTTATCATAAAAAATTCACATCCTCTCATAAATTCTTAAAATCTCATAGATATACATTTTAATTATAACACAAATACACGCCCTATAGCAACAGTTTTTTGTCAATAAAAATAACTGCCACAAGAAAAACTTGTAGCAGTCGTTAATTATTATTTAGACCATACAGCGTAAAGTGTAGTGTTTTCTGTAACGCTTATTTTTTCACCTGAATGATAGTCTGCTTCTTTTGCATTGCTTTTTGTAGCCCAACCTAAGAATTCAGAACCCTGCATTTCAGGAGTTATTTCACTTACAGCAAGCTTTACACCATCTTCAGCAACTTGTTCATTAGGGGTGTTTACGCCACCATTTGCATCGTAAGTTACTGTGTGTTTTAAAGTTTCATCATATTCAATAACAAAACCGGTTAATGTCTTAGCTTCAAAAATATCTGCAACTGACCAATTTGCTGAACCATCATTAAGCATAACAGCATAGTTTTCTTTGCCACTGTCAAACTTAACTTCTTCTGCATAATTTGAATAGTCAATTGTTGTAACCTCTCTCTTTGTGCCACATACACCTAAGTAATACTGTTCACAATCTTTAAGAAGAAGAGAAAGAAGTTTGTTTTCTGAATCTGTTTCTATTTCAGCTAACTTACCACCCTTTGCCTTAGCAAATGTAAGCGCTTGTTCGTAAGTTAAAGAACAATCATAAATTTCGTAACGACTACCACCGAATTTTGCAGTATTAGCAGGAATCATTTTATCTATTTCTAATTCACAGATAAAACCTGTTTTACGTTTATTGCTGATAGCCTCAGTCCAGCTACCATCAGAATTGATTGTAACCGCTGTTAAACTATCTCTGCTGGAGCCTGTTAAATTTGTGTAATCGTATGGCTCACCATTACCCCAGAAATACATTCCGTTTTCTGTTGAATCGTTTAAACCGATGTAATACTGATAATATGAACCATTTTCAATAATGTCGTTTACTAATTCTTGCTCTTTTTCACTTGTAATAGTTACAAGGTGACCACCCATAAGAGAGCATACTGATTCTGCCTCATCATAAGGAATAGCCATATCAAAAAGTGCATAAATACTGTTTTCTGTTGTTTTTATAGCCTCTGCTCTGCCAATATTAGAAACAGTTGCAGAACGGTCCTGATAGTTAGGACGAGCTATATAATTGATTCGTGCGTGATTGTAAGCTGAGTAACCTGTAGAAACAGGATAAGTCAATGCTTTTACCTGATCTGACATATTACCTTCAACTGTATAAATATATTGGTCATCAACATCAACAATAAGACCAACGTGGTCAATACAACCATAGCTACCTGAACAAGTGCAACTAAAAAGAAGGTCACCTGCTTCAACTGGCTTTGCACCAAATGGGAAACAATCAGCACCAACTGATGGAAGAATTGAATAATAAGAGTTACCAACTGCTGTCAATTTTGGGAAAACAGAAGCAGGTATACCTGCAACATAAGCACACCATGACACAAACACGTTGCACCAATAACTCTGGTTACCATACCATCTGCCATACTCTGTGTAGTTGTAACCGGTTTCACGATAACCTACCTGTGTTTTTGCAACATTACAGATATCTGTAATCTGGTCACCTGTTAACTCCACTTTACAAAGTGCTTTATAATATTCACTGCTCATATAAGATGAGGAGGCGCTGTATTCAACATTTTTAGCAGCTGCATTTACGCTGAACATTGGTACTGCTGTAAGAATTACAACAAGAACAATTGCAAATGAGCGTTTAATTCTGCTTTTCATCATAGAATAATTTTGCCTTTCATAATTTTTGAGTATTAATAATTATTTCAAAGTTGTTGCTAATTATTACAAAGTTGTAACAATTGTTGCGAACGATAGTCATTGTACCACATAAAAAGGTCTTTTACAATGCACAAGTTGCACTATAAAAGACCTTTCTTTTGTTGTATTTTGCATAATAATAGACAAAAAATTAAAAAATTGACACTATTTCCATTACATTTTGAAATTTTTACAACTGATTTTTTGTAATTTTACACTTTTTAAATCAGATTTCAATGTAATATGTCACATTTTATCAATTTATAATTCTTTCTCCATCAAAAACGATTACGCCAACGCCACCACCAACGCTGTTACCATCAAGAAGCCATTGCTTGTAAGCTCTTTTTAACGAAGTGTCTTCTGGTAATTCACTTAATGGTGAATTTTCATATTTACCATATATGCGCCACAAATCCTCTTTTATGTCACTTATATATTGGTCATAAATGTAAAAATCATTCATAAACCTTAAAATGTTCGAATTTTCAGGTAAAAACTTATAATGCTCCTTATAGAGCAACCAAGAATGACAAACAAAAATAATTCTTCCATTTTTCACAAATGAACTATCCTTATAGAATTCATAAGCTTGTTTGTAAGAATCAAGTCGCACTTCATCAGTAAGAGGAGCACCACCAGATGGAATATGCAAAAATAAAACATTGGTACCTTTTTTAATTCTAATTCCACTTGGTGTTATAATTTCTCTGTCTGTGTCCGTATGTTCATACTGAAAACGTCCCAGAGCAAATCTTTCGAGTCTGTAAAAGCCTTCAAACCAGTGTGGTACAAAAGTGCCATAATAACCTTTACAATCTACGCACTCATCAAATTTATATTTCAAATCTTTTATTGTATCATAAAAAATTTTATCAGGTATCCTTTGCTTTGCATACCTTTTATATAAGGTTTCTGCTGACAAAAGCAAAAAAACAAACTGAAGAATATCTTCATTTATCGAATACTTTTGTGCTATTGGTGAAAGTTTTTCTAAAAATCTTCTTATATCATGCGCTTTAGGAAACATAAATCGCATTATCAATTTATCAAGCTCTCTACCGAACTGTAAATTTTCATCTGCAAGCTTAACGACACTTGTAAACTCTTTCTCAGCTTCTTCTGGTAACTCAAGTTTACTCATAAGATTTTTATAGAACTCATTATAATGCATTTCATCACACCATTTCTATCGCTCAATAAATTTATTATATATAATAGTATATAAATTTCATATTAATTTTTAAGACTATTAAGAGGTGCTGGAATTCTGCCACCACGCATAATAAAATCATAACTACTTTCTTTATGAACAGGCATTACAGGTGCAGTACCTAAAAGACCACCCATTTCTATTTCATCACCCACTTTTTTATTTAAAGCAGGAATAATTCTTACTGCAGTTGTTTTCTGATTTATCATACCAATAGCTGCCTCATCTGCAATAATTGCAGCAATTGTCTGAGCAGTTGTTTCGCCTGGAACTGCAATCATATCAAGACCAACAGAGCAAACACAGGTCATTGCTTCTAACTTATCTAATGTAAGAACATTCTTTTTAACTGCTTCAATCATACCTTCATCTTCTGAAACAGGAATAAATGCACCAGAAAGACCGCCGACTGAAGAAGAAGCCATAACACCACCCTTTTTAACTGCATCGTTAAGAAGCGCCAACGCTGCTGTTGTACCATGAGTACCACAAGTTTCAAGACCCATCTCCTCAAGAATTCTTGCAACAGAATCTCCAACTGCTGGTGTTGGTGCAAGACTTAAGTCAACAATGCCGAATTCTGCATTAAGTCTTGAAGAGGCTTCTCTTGCAATAAGCTGACCCATTCTTGTGATTTTAAATGCCGTCTTCTTAACAGTTTCTGCAACTACATCAAATGGTGCACCTTTAACACTCTTTAATGCGTTATAAACAACGCCAGGGCCAGAAACCCCTACATTTATTGCACACTCTGGTTCACCCACACCATGAAATGCACCAGCCATAAACGGATTATCTTCAACTGCATTACAAAACACAACAAGCTTTGCACAGCCGAGACCATCATTTTCTTTTGTCTTTTCAGCTGTTTCTTTTATTATGTTACCCATTAAAGCAACAGCATCCATATTTATACCAGCTTTTGTTGAACCAACATTAACTGATGAACAAACAAAATCTGTTTCTGCTAAAGCAGATGGAATTGAGTTTATAAGTCTTCTGTCACCTACTGTAAAGCCTTTTTGTACTAACGCAGAAAAACCGCCTATAAAATTAACACCACACTCTTTTGCGGCATTATCCATAGCTTTTGCAAAAATTGTATAATCTTCAGTCTCACTGCTTTCAGCCGCAATAGCCATAGGTGTAACAGAAATTCTTTTATTTATAATCGGAATACCCATTTCCTTTTCAATTTCTTCACCTGTTTTAACAAGGTCTTTAGCATATTTTGTAATTTTATCATACATCTTTGTTGCAGCAATTTTAGGGTCAGGATGACAACAATCTCTCAAAGAAATACCCATAGTTATTGTACGTATATCAAGATGCTGATTATCAATCATATTTAAAGTTTCAATAATTTCATGTTGATTAAGCATTATGTGCACCTCAAATCCTATGCATTGCGTCAAAAATATCTTCACGCTGAATGCGAATATTTACACCGAGTCTCTCGCCCTCTTTTTCAAGAATATCTACAAGCTCTGAAAAACTCACATTTGCATTCTTTACATCTACCAACATATTCATTGTAAACATATCTTTAAGAATTGTCTGGCTTATATCTAAAACATTAACATTTGTTTTTTCAAATGCAACACATACACCAGCCATAATACCAACTCTGTCTTTACCAATAACTGTAACAATAGCGTTCATAGTAACCCCTCGCTTTTATAAAATTTAACTTGATTTTATCATATTTATATTTTTTTTACAACAAAAAAATCAACTCATTTTTAAAGTGAGTTGATTTTTCTTATAATATTCAGTTTGAAGAAATATAGTTTTTTAATTCCATAAGACATACAAGATACGCCGAGCGAGTGCGAAAATGCCATAATCGCCAAAATCTTACTTCTTAAAATTGTTCAGTTTGGATGAGTATGGCTTTTTCAAACTCCGAAGGCGTATAAGATACGCCGAGTGGGTGCGAAAATGCCATAATCGCCAAAATCAACAATTTTAAGCTATCCAACCGTAGATTGTATCAAATATCGAAAGACCACCTAAAAGCTTAACAAGCGTGTCTGGAATCATACTTGCAAGGAAGCCTAAGTCTGTGAATTTCTCACCATCTGATTCTGCAACACCCTCATAATCGAGCATAAATGCCTGGGTATAAACAATACCACCTTCACCGAAAATCTCAGCCCTTACATAGTTACCGAGCTCTCTCTTATGGTCATCAAGGTCAATGCTGTTACCAGTTGCAATAGTTTTACCATTTGCAATCCAACGGACATTTTTAGCACCTGCAGTAACAAGTGTGATTGTATCACTACTCTGGTCAACTGCAATAGCAGTAACTCTTGGAGCTTCTACATCTTTTGGTGCCTCATATTTTGCTGTTGCGTCTTCAGCTTGCATTGCCTTAAGCTGTTCGCCAAGCTTTACAGCTGTTGGGTCAAGACTTTCTACCAAGTAATTTGCAATTTCTGCAATTTCGTCTGGGTTACCCAAATTTTTACTACAAGCAAAGAATGAACCTTTTTCCATACATTCTCTTAAATCATCAACTGTATTAGCAGGCATTACCATTTCTGTGTAGCCTGTGAAAACAGCGTCGGTAGAGTGAGCGTCTGAAGTAGCAATTGCTAAAACATTTCTGCCAGTAGGTGTAACTCTCTGCAAGAGAATATCCCAAAGCTTTCTGTCGTAACGAGTTCTGCCATCACCCTTACTGTTAATATCTATACCTATGCAAGAATCATACTTTGTAAGAAGACTTGCAAATTTATCAATGTAATAACCATACATTCCAGAGCCCTCGTCATAAGCAGCTTCTGTAGAATCCTCGTCACGCGCACCTGTATATTCACCAGGGTGGTTAATTACTGAAAGTCCACCCATCTCGTGAACATTTTTAATAGGTGTTTCATAATCACTTGTACCACCTAACAAACCATGACCATAATCAACAAACCAGCTGTTTACGTGAGCATTGTTAAGTGAGCTTGGGTTATTTTCAATACCGAAAGGCACTCTCAACATACTGTGAAGCTTGATACCTGAGGTTGTAGTCTGAGTATAATAGCTTCCATTTTTAGTTGTTTCAATTGTGTATTTATTACCATTAGCAGCTTCACCACCCTTTGATTCGAGTGGAACAATATCGCCTGCTCTGCCTTTAAATAAATCAATGAAAATTTCCATAGCAGGAATAACAGACTGACGAGTCCAACCATAATCTACAACACCATGGTCTGTAACAGCAGCAATATCAAAGTCATATTCATATTGTTGCTCAAGCATATCCTTCAATGTGTCAGTACCATCACTTGCTGTTGTATGGTTATGAAGATCTGCTCTGTATTGCTTATATGTAAGCCAGTTAACATCTTCATAAGGATCAATTATTGTATAATCAATTCCTGTATCAGTATCACCTGCAAAAGCAAGAGTTGAGTAGCTTACCATCAAAAGACAAGCAACCATAAAAACAGCAATAATTTTTTTTGCTTTTCCCATATAAAACACTCCTTTTTAAAAATGAAGATACAACAATTTTATTATAATACATTATTATATAGTAAATATTTCTATTTTTCAACAATAATATTAACCGAATTTGCACCTTTTTATATGTGCAAAAAAGCGACTATCAATAATTGATAGTCGCTTGTAACATTAAAATTCATTTCTTATAGAAATTTTCTCTAATGCTTCTTCCCTTGTAATTTTACCGTTGTTGCAATCAATCATAATCTTGACATCTTCGTCTTTAAGCTTATAGAAATGCCAGAAAATACCAGCTAAAATAAGACCTATTGTTGGCACCATTACAAAAATAAACCACAAACCATCAAGTGTGAATTGTGATTGCTGGACATTCTGTACAGCTAAATCCTGAAAGCTTTCAGCATTAACTTCTTTCCAACCAAAGAAACCGAGTAAGAACATACCAAGTGCACCAGAAAGAGCAGATGCCATTTTTGTAACAAATGTCTGTATAGCAAAAGTAATACCCTTAGCATCAATACCTGTTTTAAATTCACCATATTCTGCACAGTCAGGTGTAAACATAAATATCATAATACCCTGAATGCCCAAAGGAACCGCACGAAGTAATGTTAATAGAATAAATACAACCATATTCTGATAACCGCAAATCCAGCTGATTGTACCGAAAATTACTGCTGCCCAGTTACTTATAATAAAGATTTTGCGTTTACCATATTTTTCAACCAATTTTGGTACAAAAAGTGATGCTATAAATACAGGGGCTCCTGCTAATGCAAGAACAATAAGACTGAATGCTTCATTATGGAATAAGTAATATGACGTAAGAAGGCTCATTGAAATCATAACGTTGAAGCCACTCTGGAAGAAATAACCTGCATAATAAATAAGTAAATATTTGTTTGAGAATAAGTATTTGAACATTTTTCTTACTGTGAATTGTTCTTCATCATCAACATTTGTAAAACGTTCTTTACCATTAATACAAACAGGAAGCATCGTAACAAATGCAGCAACACTCACAATAGCTGCTGCAACGCCAAAACCAAGACCTACCGCCTGACCAGTGACAATTGTAGGTATAATTGTTGCTATACCGCTACCTACACCAGACCAGATACTCTTATAAGAGATTATTGAAGTCCTTTCATCAAGGTTATCTGTCATAACAGTAACCATACCGTGAATTGGCACATCACAAATAGTGTAAACAGTATCCCAAACAAGATAGAAAATAGCAAACCAAAGGAGTTTAACCATCTCACTTGCACCACTTGGAATCATATATAAAAGTGCTGTTGCAAGAGGGATTAAAGGTAACGAAATCTTAAGCCAAGGCAAAAACTTCTGTTTGCTTTTAAATTTCGCTTTATCAAAAATACAACCAAAAATAGCATCATTCATAGCATCCCATATTTTAACTATGAGCATTACTGTACCTGATTTCACTGGGTCAACACCTTGGAATAAAAGGTAGGTAGTCAAAAATGATGTTATCATTGTATAAATCATATTCTGACCAGACAAATAAAGATAATAACTTTTTCTTTCTTTATTTGTTGTTACCCAGCTTTCTGGTGTATAAGTCAATTTACTTAAAATTTTTTTCAACAAAAGCACCTCATTTAGTTGTTAATCAGATTTTTCTGTTGTTTTTCTCGCAACAACCCATGCATTTGGTAAATATCTACCTGTTGGCATATCAGTTGAAGGCTCGTTTAATATTTCACCCTCATAAGCCATAACAGATGACGAACCACCATCACATGCACCTGCATTGACTGCACCGTACATTTCTAAAACGTCGGCACAATCGCCCATTGTCGCACCCAAAGAGTAGCCAACCTGTCTGCCGTCAACAACGAAAATCATTACTACGCCGTTTGCAGCCTGACCAATTACTGTACGTGGTTGAAGTCCCCAACCAGATGAGCCTTCAATAACCTTATCGCCATTAATAATTAACGCTGGATGATACTGGAAAGCGTCTCTTAGCTTTCGTTCTTTCCAGTCTGAGAATTCACCTACTATAAGACGGTCATTCTCATCAAAACCTACCGTAATATATTTTGAAGAATAGGTGCCCCAATACTCACCCTGTGCTACACACTGAGCTGTAACTACGCCACCAACACTTGTTCCGCCTGGGTCGTGGAAGCCTGATGCATTAGTGCCTATTACAGCATCCTCTTTTTCAAGATAATCACAAATAAACTGGCCACGTGAATCTTTATAATCTGTTGCCGAAATATAAACTCTTGATGGGTCATCAACTAAAAGAAGACGACCTACATAGTTTGATGTTTTCACCTTCAGAACAACTATTCCTTGTTCTATATCATTTATAAGAACTTCGTTTCCGTGCTTGTCCGGCTCGCCTACAACAAGGTCCTTCTGACCTAAAATATCTTCTTCCTCTTCTTCCTTTTTATTGATATCGGTATGACCTATATCCTTAATATCAACCTGTGCTTTCATTACTTTATCAATAAGTGCCTCAGGGAAGAAAGATGTGGCTAACCACTTATGCTGGTCAGTTGTCATCGCTGTTTCAATCCATATATTACGCCATTTTGTAATAAAAGGCACATTACCAAAAACAACTAACGCATACATAGAAATAAACGTAGTAATCAGCGCAATTAAAGCTGTAGCAACCCTTATAATAATACTGGTTTTATCTTTTTTGCGTTTTGCAGACACTCTTCTTTCATCAGAAGGTCTTTGAGAATTACTTCTTTCATCAATAATGTCTTTTGCAAATGAAATAATACTATTAACAGTAGTTTTACTTTTTACCGGTGGTGGATTTGTTCTTGTTGTTGCACCGCTTCTTACCTGGTAGTCTTCTCTTACCG
Organism: uncultured Clostridia bacterium; assembly: GCA_937916395.1. GTDB lineage: Bacteria > Bacillota > Clostridia > Oscillospirales > Acutalibacteraceae > DTU089. The sequence goes on from CALFTN010000059.1 coordinate 51,823, forward strand.
GTGGTGCTTTTCTTGTTGTCGCACCACTTCTCACCTGGTAATCTTCTCTTACCGGTGGTGGAGCCGTTCTTGTTGTCGTGCCACCTCTCACCTGGTAGTCTTCTCTTACTGGTGGCGGTGCTGTTCTTGTTGTCGCACCACTTCTCACCTGGTAATCTTCTCTTACTGGTGGCGGTGCCGTTCTTGTTGTCGTGCCACCTCTCACCTGGTAGTCTTCTCTTACCGGTGGTGCTGTTCTTGTTGTCGTGCCACTTCTCACCTGGTAGTCTTCTCTTACTGGTGGCGGTGCCGTTCTTGTTGAAGACGCAATATTCCTATTCACAACAGGACGAGTACCAACAGCTGGTTCTGCCGCATTTTTCCTTATTGGAACAGTTGTTGATGTGGCAGAAGAAGTACTCCTTGCAGGTGGTGTATTTAATGATGTTCGTGTATTAGTTACAGGCTGTTTCTGATTTGGAGCATGTTGCTGATTATAAATATAATTACGCATTCTCTCCGCTTCACGAGAATGATATTTCAGCGTTTCGTCTGTTATAACTTCTTCTTCTGTTAACTTGAACACATCATCACCACCTTTCATCAATTCAATAAATCTCATTGTAACACATTACTTATAATTTTTCCATAGTAAAATAGAAATTTAATATATATTTTATTATTTTGTTTTAATTTACCTCTTTTGTGCAACTATGCCAACTATTCATTCACTTTTTTGTATATCATAACGCCCCTTTTTACATTGTAAAATCGTCCTGAAATATGATATAATTATAGCATTATTGATACAGGAGTTGAGAAAATGAATCTTAAAGAAAAAGCGACAGGGCTTATTTCTAATGTAAAAGAACATTGGAAAACCCCTGCCAAAGGCAGATATATGCCTTTTAAAGAAATTGCCGCTTACTCAGGCGGTGGTATTGGAGCTTATATGATTATAACAATGGGCTCCGCCTGTCTTCTAGCTGCGAATAATACATTACTTTCTAGCACACTGGGTGTTGACCCTATGGACATGTATGTTATGTATATTATTGCAGTGCTTGCAAATATCCCTTTAACGGGTATCCGTGCAAATATTATAGATAACACCCGTAACAAAGCAGGTAAATATCGTCCGTACATAGTTACAATGGCAATTCCTGCCACAATTATCTGTAATATACTCGTCTGGTTCCCTTATGCAAAGCTCTCAGACTGGTTAGGCGACGGAATGATTTTCGGAGAAACAAAAGCATATGTTGCAAAATGTGCAATTATTATGGCACTTAACCTTTTCTTGCATTTCTTTTACTACTTTTTCTACGATGCTTATGAAAACCTTATTCACGTACTCTCTCCAAACTCGCACGAACGTAGCGATGTTGCTTCAATAAAGAGTATAGTTTACTCATTTGCTCCAACAATAGTTAATCTTTTCACTCCTATTATTGCAGAAAACCTGTTCCATTCAAACACAACTGATATCCGTGTTTACAGATTTTTATACCCTATTCTTACTGTGGGTGGGCTTCTTCTTTGTATGGTTGTTTACAAGCATACAGAAGAAAAAATTGTTCAGGCAAGAACTCATGTTGTTCAGATTAAGTTTATAGATGCTATTAAAGCAGTTGCTAAAAACAAGTATTTCTGGATAATTTCTCTTGCTGGATGGATTGGATTCCTTGAAAGTGCTTACTCTAACATTATGTTCTGGCTTTACAACTATGGTGGTGCTTGTTCGGGCAATGCATATAGTTTACTTGTCACGCTTTATGGTAATGCTTCTCTCTGGGGTATGCTTTTAGCTCCTTTCTGTATAAGAAGGTGGGGTAAAAAAAGTGTTTTAGTTGTTACTAATATCTTTAATATTGTATTTATTTTAATGATGTTGCCATTCACAAATGAAATTCATAATTTAACTATCTGGCTTATTATGGGCTGTCTTTATCTTAATGCATTTATGGGTTCATTTGCACATATTCTTAACCCTGCAATTCAGGCAGATATTCGCGATTATCAGCAATATAAAACAGGCGAAAGAATTGATGGTGCTTTTGCAGTAGTTACAACTATCGGTACCGTTATTGCACTTATCACATCTTCAGTTTTACCAGCCATTTACGAAAAAAGCGGTCTTACAAAAATCAATGCCGCAAAAGTTACTTCTGACCCAGAAATTCTCTCACGAGTTTTAGGCGACGGCAAAACAACCGTAGGTCAAATTCTTGCACAACAATTAGAAAATGGTCAGGATAACTATAACAATGCACTTTCTGCTCTTTATGACCCCAACATTCTTTTAAGTCTTATTAAAGTTCTTATTCTTATTGCGGCTCTTGGCGCTTTAATGAATGTTATTCCTTATATCTGGTACGACTTCAATGAAAAAAAGCAAGAATCTGTTATACGTGTTCTTAAAATAAGAGCTATGTTTGAAGATTATGGTAACGGTATTCTTAATGACGAAAAGCTCGTGGAAGGTATTGACATTATTCGTAACTCACAAGAAACATCTATTCTTCCTAAAAAAGTAATCAACAAAAAAGATTATACAGGCAAAGAAGGCAAGAAGACATATAAAGCTGATGTTAAATATAATGACGAGATTGAAATTGCTCAATTTGTATGTGACGAATTAAATAAATTTTCAACACCTGCTTATAAATTGGCATTAGCGGAAAATCTTAAAGTTTACTCTGCTGGTCTTAGCAGTCTTCTTAGTTTTGATAAAGGAACAATCAAATCAGAAATTGCCGCTGCAAAGGCTATGCCAAAAGCTTCAGAAGAAGAAAAAGAAACAAGAAAACTTGCTATAGAAATTGCAAAGAAAAAAATGACCTCTTACAAAGCAATAAACAAACATTTCGCTGGTACTGGCGACCTTATTGCGCCTGACTTTGAAACACTTGAAAATTGCTTCGAAGCAGAAGATAAATGTGATGACACACTCAAAGCACTCTACGTTGATTTACAACAAGCTAAAAAATCCAAGGATTCTGCTAAGGCAAAAAGTATTAAAGCTGAAATCAAAACTATACAAAGCAAAAAGAAGGTCGCTAAAAAGGCTACAAAAGAAGAAACTGACAGACACGCTTACTTCAATCGTGCTGCAAAAGTTTATCTGGATGCTGAAAAACTTATAAAGCAACAAGAAAATTACAGCCATCTTGAAGAAATTTTCAAAATGTATGATGCAGCTAAACAAAGAGTCGAAGTTCAATAACTGACATAAAAAAACACGGTTAAATCGCTTGATTTAACCGTGTTTTTTATATTGTTTTTTTATTTTTCTTCAATAATATCAACATTACCATCAAGCAAATCCTGAACAGAAATGTTTTTGAAATAATTGTTAAGAAGATTGTCTACATTTGTCCACATATCTTTTGTTTTACAAACATCCGACCTATTACAGAAATTGTCACCACAGTTTATACATGCTACTGGCGAAAGGCTACCTTCAGTCAGATTGAATATTTCATAAACTGAAATATCCTTTGCCTCGCGTGAAAGTCTGTAACCACCTGACATACCGCGCTGACTTCTTAAAAGATTACCCTTAACAAGTGTAGCAACGATTGTTTCAAGGTATTTAAGCGAAACATCCTGACGCTTTGAAACTTCTGAAAGAGCAACAAAGCCGTCACCCTGATTCTGAGCTAAATCTATGAAAATCCTTAATGCATATCTGCCTTTAGCTGATACCATCATACAAACTCAAACCTTTCAAACATTTTTGTGAAATTACATTTCACCAAAACCCGCTCCATCAAAGAAGAAGTAAAGCAAATCACTTATAATTTTAAATATCGTAGCAAGATAATCATTAAATTCAAGGCCACCTGTATATTCTTTTTCTTCACCATAAAGAACTTCATCTCTTACTTCATAGAAATAAGTTTTGGTTGCCTCAAACTCAGCTAAATCAACATTTGTTTTATCGAGTGCTGCTTCGCCGCGAGCTATGGCACTCTCTAATTTTTCTTTCTGCGCTGTTGATAAATTACTCTTGTCTGCATTTTTAGCTTCCTCAAGATCCCTCATAAATGATTTCGAATTACGACCAACATTAAATTGTGGGAATCTGTCTGGATAGCTGTAAACATCCTTGAAGTTTTCATCAACAAGAAGTTCAGAAACGAGCTTCATAATAACATCGTTAGAACCTGTGCTCTCGTGATTCTGATTATAGAAATAGAATGTTGTGCAAGGAAGAAGACCTGTGTTAGCATCAACTATATTTCTTGGGTCAGAGTGGTCATGATTTGGATTTGTGCAGTTGTTAACTGAACGAACATAATCTTTTGGAAGTTTTTTACCAACACCAGCACTATAAGCACCCATTGATGTAGAATCAAGCTGGATAATACCGTCAGCGTTTACATCGTCCCATGAATCAACGATCTCGTAAAGAGGAACGTTATAATCAACTATATCAAAGATTTCCACACCATTCTTTTTTGCACCAAGAATGTTAGCATCTGAATTCTTCTGTGCATTATAATACCAATCTGTTTGCTGACGTATTGTTTTCATTGAATCGTCGTTTAAATAAATATCGCGACAAGCTTCGTAGTTACCTGAAGGAACAAGACCCCAGAGAAGTGTTGAATAACGCATATAATCGTTAACCAAATCGTATGCTACAACATCGAGAATCATATTTAAATCCGCATTAGGGAAAAAACGAAGAACAATGTTAACAAGATAGCCTGTCATTTCATCTACACCCATAAGTGCAGGCATCATTTTGTTATAAAGCTCAATATTATCATCAAGAAGACCATACTGATAAATTTCACCAACTAAAAGTGAACCATCAAGTGCAGGAATTACATAAACAATTCTGTTTACATCATCTGATATATTTCTGCCGTTATCTTTATAAAGCTGCATAACAGCATTTGTTACAGAACCTCCCTGGCTTATAGGTGCTAAGTTAACCTTATCTGAACCAGAATCTTCTTTAACAAACTGAATGAAATCATAAAGCTCTTTAGCAGTATCCTGCATATTACCTAAAGAAGCATAAGAGAAAATGTAAAGATTTTCTTCACCAGCCATTTCAATATATTTATTAAGTGGAAGCTGGTCTAATATGTATTCTTGGTCGTATTTTGATAAATCCTTGAATGAATCATAATATTTTGTAGCGCGAACATCATTTATAAATTTACCGTTTTCATCGCACTTCAATCTACCCATAAGAGCATCGCCCAAAATACCAGAAAGTGCTTTTGCTGCCTTTTGGTCTTTATCCTCCTGAGAGATAAGCATTTTACTGATAGGCACAAGAGCATCTGTAAGTGCAACACCTACAATTTCCATAGTGTCGCCCATAAAAAATGGAGCCTCTAAATCAGTTGCTTTTCCATCTTCGTAATATTTTGTTTCACTCTGGAAAAGACCTGGAACAATAATACTTGGAACAACATCCTCTTTATCAACTGCACTTGCAGCAACAACAAATGTTGTAGAAAGCATTACTATTGCCATGATTAATGCTAATATTTTTTTAGATTTTTTCATTTTATCTATCCCCTTTGATTCAAGATACACCTAATCAAAAATATTCTATCACAAAAATATGGAATATGCAAATGTTTTTTATATAAAATAACCCCAATTAATTGAAATTGGGGCGTTTTTTTATCTATTGTATTCAAATTCTGTTGTATAAGTACCGCTGACAAATTCATATTCCTCGTCATCAAGGTAAAGTGTAGCATAACTTCCATCAGGAATTGTGAAAGAAAATTCACAAAGATTACTGCCGTCTTTGAATTCCCAAGAAGAAATTATTTCACCATTAGGAGTTAAAAGTCTTGCTTTTGCGTAGCCCAACTCTTTATTTGGAACTGGTTCGAATATAATGTGCTTGTAACCCGGTTCATTTTCGTCAGGACGAATACCTGCAACTGTACTGAACAACCAGTCACCCACTGCACCAAAAGCATAATGGTTAAATGAATTCATTTCAGGTGTAGCAAAGCTTCTGTCTTCTTTCATACCGTCCCAACGTTCCCACATTGTAGTAGCGCCCATTTTTACTGAATAAAGCCATGATGGGAAAGTATCTTTAAGTAAAAGTTTATATGCTAAATCTACTCTACCAATATCTTGTAAAACGTGAAGAAGATAAGGTGTACCAACAAAACCTGTTTTTAAGTGACCACATTCTTCAATAAGTTTAACTAACTTCTCTGCTTCTCTTTCTCTGTTATCAGTAAGATTAAAATAGAGTGCTAAAACGTTTGCGGTTTGTGTTTCGTGTTCTTCTTTACCAGTATTAAGGTAATTGTTTCTGTATTGTTCCACAATTACAGGATACATTTCTTCATAGTAAGAAACGTCTTTACCTATTGCCTTACCCATTTTTATAAGAAGGCTTGTAGAATAAGCATACATTGCAGTTGCTATTAAATTTTTATCTGTAAAGCCACCAGCCGCTTCATAACCTGCATCAAGTGAAAGCCAGTCACCGAAGTGACCACCTTTATCCCAACGACCTTTTTCTGAACATTCTGTTTCAATGAATTTAAGCCAGTTAGTCATTGACTCCCATTGTTCTTCAATAATTCTTGTGTCGTTATATGCTAAATACATCTGATAAGGAACGATAATTGCGGCATCGCCCCACGCAGCAGAACCACCGCCCTGCCAGCCTGCAGGCACAACATTTCCAACTGCACCGTTTTCTTCCTGGTCAGCGGCAAGGTCATGGAGCCACTTTCTGAAGAATTTTTTAGTATCGTAATTATAAATTGCAGTTCTTGCAAAAACCTGAGCATCGCCAGTCCAGCCCATTCTTTCATCTCTTTGTGGACAGTCTGTAGGAATATCAAGGAAGTTTCCTCTCTGCCCCCATACAATATTCTCATAAAGCTGTTGCACATCTTCGTGACCACAAGCAAAGAAACCTGTACGTTTCATATCTGAAAACACTACAACTGCAGTGAAATTCTCTAATTTTATTTCATCATCATTAAAGCCTATAAGTTTAATAAATCTGAAGCCCTGGAATGAGAAATGTGGTTTATATGTCTGCTCCACACCATTTGATGTTACTTCTATTTCACATTTTGCACTTCTTAAATTTTCTGTGTAGAAGTTGCCATCCTTATCTAAAAATTCAGCGTGCTGTAACATGAAGGTAGCACCTTTTCTTGCAGGAACAACCCATTCTACATAACCAGTAATTTCTTGCTTAAAGTCAATAACTTTTTCGCCCTTTGGTGTAGTAATAAGCTCAACGGCATCAAGACGTGCCATTTCGCGAGTTTCTTCACCCTCGGTTTCAATGAGAATATCTTTTGAAACAGGCACTTCTTTTACAGTAAATTTATCTTCACACTCTACTGTAAAATCCACCTTTTCACCATTGTAAATATCCGAATAGAGAATGTTACTTTTCATACATTCCCATGATTTATCGGTTGTAATTACTTCAACTGTATCATCTTCATATTCAACTGTTAGTGCTGCAATCACCGCAATTTCATCAGCTTTTAAGAATGGTAATTCCTCATCAGGTCTCTTGTGACGGCGACGCCCTGTACCAACTGCAATATCAATTGTGTTACATTCTTCAAGATATTTTGTAACATTATAATCCTGATACTGCAAACGTGTTCTGTAGCTGGTCCAACCTGGTGCAAAAATAAATTTACCGATTCTGTTATTATTAATATGCACTTCATAAAATCCTAAAGCACTTATAGAAAGAGTAGCCTTTCTTATTGCCTTATCTGCCCAGAAAATTTTTCTGAACGCAGGACAAACTGTGCCTAAATCTTCATTTTGTCTTATGAATTCTGCTTTAAAAATATTACTCATAATATTGCTCCTTTATTGACATTATATATTTTAAAATATATAATTATTAAAGTTATACTTATCTTATTATATTTTAATAAAAAAGACAATAGTTATTGGAGCAATTTATGAAAAATCTTTCAGATATAAATGTTATCCGTTCTGTAATGGCAAAACACGGTGTAACCTTCAACAAAGGCTTGGGTCAGAACTTTCTTGTCGACCCCCAGATTTGTCCTTCGATGGCAGAATACGCAGAGCTTGACAAAAACACCTGTGTTATAGAGGTTGGTCCTGGTGTTGGGGTTCTTACTGCCGAGCTTGCCAAACGTGCTGGTAAGGTTTTAAGCTTTGAATTAGACGAAAGACTTTTACCAGTTTTAGATGAAACTCTAAAAGAATTTGACAATGTAGAAATTATTAATCAGGATATTATGAAGGCTGATTTAAAGACACTAATCGAAGAAAAATGTAAAGATATGAAAATTGCCGTTTGTGCTAACCTCCCATATTACATAACTTCTCCGATTATTATGATGTTTTTAGAGAGTAAATTGCCAATCACTTCAATTACCGTTATGGTTCAGAAAGAAGCAGCAGACAGGCTTTGTGCTGAGGTTGGTTCTCGTGATGGTGGTGCGGTTACAATTGCGGTAAATTATTACGCCGAAAGCGAAATACTCTTTTTTGTTCCTAAGGATTCATTCCTACCGCCACCAAAGGTTGACAGTAGTGTTATTAAATTAACTTTAAGAGAGAAACCACCCGTTGAAGTTAAAAATGAAGATTTTTTCTTTAAAGTAGTAAAAGCAGCATTTTCTCAAAGGCGAAAAACTGCTGAAAACTCAATTAGCGCTGGTCTTTCTGTTTCTAAGGCAGATGTAAAAGAAGCTTTAGAAAAAGTCGGACTTTCTGCTACTGTAAGAGCAGAAAAAATGACGATGGAAGACTTTGCCAAGCTTTCTGAAATTCTTGAAAGGTAGGTTTTGTATGAAAATACTATCTTTTGGTGAAATCATCTGGGATGTTTATGGAAACGAAAAATTTATAGGAGGCGCACCACTTAATCTTGCCGCACATTGTAGTAAACAAGGTGCTGAAAGCTTTATGTTATCTGCCGTCGGCAATGATGATTTAGGTAAATGTGCTTTAGAAGAAGTTAAAGGCTTTAATGTAAAAACAGATTTTATTTCTGTAAATTATGAAAAAGAAACCGGCAAGTGCATTGTTACACTAAATGAAAAAGGTGTTCCATCATACAATGTTTTAACAAATGTTGCTTATGATTACATAAGAACACCAGAAAGCATCAATGAATTGCAGTTTGACGTTTTTTGTTTTGGTACATTAGCTTTAAGAAGCACTGAAAATCTTGAAACTGTAAAATCAATTCTTGAAAGTGAAAAAATCAAAAAGGTTTATTGCGACATTAACATAAGACCACCTTTCTTCTCAGATAAAACCATTTTATTTGCTTTAGAAAATGCAAATATTTTAAAAATCAGCGATGAGGAATTGCATTATGTTGCTGATGTGTGTGGTAGCGAAGAATTGACAGATATAGCTCTGAAATATAACAATTTAGAGTTTATCTTACTCACACAAGGCGAAAATGGTGCAACTGTATACGATTGCAAAAATAAAAAAGCTTACACCGAAAACGCACCCAAAGTAGAGGTTATGTCTTCAGTAGGGGCTGGTGATAGCTTTGGTGCAACGTTTATTTGTGAATATTTTAAAACAAACAGTATTGAAAGAAGTCTTAAAAAAGCTACTGAGATAAGTGCTTTTGTTGTTTCTAAAAAAGAAGCAATTCCAGAATATTAAAATATTTTAATGAGGTGCATATTATGAAATTTGGTATTTATTATGCTTATTGGGAGCACGAATGGGGCGGAAACTTTATTCCATACATTGAAAAAACAAAAAAATTGGGCTTTGATGTTTTAGAGGTCGCTTGTGGTGCATTTCATTTAGAAAATGACGATTATTTTAAAGAACTCAAAAACGTTGCAGACGCTAACGGAATGTTGCTCTCTGGTGGTTATGGCCCAAGACCAGAACACAACCTTGCTTCTTCTGACAATACCCTAGTTGAAAACGCCTTCAAATTTTATGATGACATTTTCAGAAAAATGGAAATTGCCGGAATTGACCGTATTGGTGGTGCTCTTTACTCTTATTGGCCAGTTGATTTCAAAGGCGGTTTTGACAAAGCAGCAGATACTGAAAGAAGCATTAAAAATATGAGAAGACTTGCTGATATTGCTGCAAATTATGGCATAACACTTTGCATGGAATCTTTGAATAGATTTGAAGGCTACATGATTAACGAAGCTTATGAAGATGTTGACTATGTTAAAGCAGTTGATAAGCCCAACGTAAAATCTATGCTTGACACTTTCCATATGAATATTGAAGAAGATTCGTTAATAGATGCAATCCGTCTTACAAAAGGCACCCTTGGTGCTTTCCATGTTGGCGAACCAAACAGACGCTGTCCTAACAAAAATAGCAGAATTGACTGGTATGAAATAGGAAAAACCTTGAAAGAAATTGGTTATGACGAATATGTTGTTATGGAACCATTTGTACTTATGGGAGGTCAGGTAGGTAAAGATATTTCTATCTGGCGCGATATGTCAAAAGGCAAAACAATGGAAGAAATTGACCTCGACGCAAAAAATTCAGTTGAATTTTTAAGAGAAGCATTTAAATAAAATTTTACAGGGATTAGAATTCATTAATTCTAATCCCTGTTTTTATTCTTCAATTTCTAATTGAAAACCTAATATTTCATCAGCTTCACTACCGTCGATTACTTCAACACCTTTAAGTTTTTTCTGAATGATATCGTTACGCTTTTGTGCTTCGTCAAGAGTTTTACCGGCTTCATCAATCTTTTTCTTTGCTTTTTCCAGTACGGTACCAAAGGTATTATATTGAGATTTCGCAACCGAAAGAAGTGTTCTTACCTCATCAGCTTTTTCATTTATAGCAATAGCCTTAAAGCCCATAGCAAATGAATTAAGCAGTGCAGTAATTGTTGTAGGACCTGCAATCATAATGTTTTCAGTCTGCATTTTTTCAACAATACCATTTTTAGAAGAAACTATTTCGGCATAAAGACCTTCTGTTGCAAGATAAAGAATTGCAAATGGTGTTGTCTTTGGTGGCTCTATGTATTTTTTTACATCTTTAGCCTCAGCTAAAACTCTGTCTTCAAGAGCTTTTCTTGCAGATTTTATAAGCTCTGGGTCACAAGACTCTGTAGCGTCGCAAAGTCTTACATAGTCTTCCATTGGGAATTTTGAGTCGATTGGTAAATAAATGACCTCTTCTTTATTTTCACCACTTGGAATTTTAACTGCAAACTCAACTCGCTCACCATTAGTTTTTGGTGAGTAGTTTTTTACATACATTCCTGGAATAGTCTGGTCTAAAAGAGACTCTAACTGAACCTCTGCCCATGTGCCACGTGCTTTGACATTTGTGAGCACACGGTTTAAAGAGGTAACATTATTTGTAACACCTTGTGAGAGCTCTTTCATTTCGCCCAAAGATTTATAAACATTTTCAAGCTGTTCTGAAACGGTCTTAAAAGACGAATTGAGCCTTGTTGTGAGAGTAGAGGTCAACTTTTCGTCAACGGTAACTCTCATTTCTTCGAGCTTCTTTTCGTTGCTCTCCTGTAATTTTGCAACAGATTCAACAATAAAACGTGTTTGTCTGTCATTTTGCTCAATGTTATTCTGTCTTATAACATTGAGGCTTTCTGTTATTTTTTCAGTCATATCAATACGACTTTTATAGTTTTCTTCTCTCAATGCATTAAGTCTTAAATCTACCTTTTCAAGACCTTTTGTCACTTCTTCACGCGACATTCGGCTTGCATTTGACATTTCTTCACGATTATAGCGAAGCTCGTCAAAAATCGCACCGTCATTTCTGTTTTTCTTTAAAGAAATAAGTAACGCAACGCATACAACAAGCAAAAGTATTGTTATACCAACGAAAATAAATAAAACTAGAATTGTACTGTCCATATTAAAATCCTTTATTTGTTTTTAGCAATTTATTATTTGAATTATACCTTGAATCATTAAAAATTACAATATGATAAATAAATTTTATTGTTTCGTGTAATTAATTCAACCGTCGCACTTTTCATTCTCGTTTGGAAAACATATTGACAAACCAACTCTAATGTGTTAGAGTATATATGTACTCTAACGCATTAGAGAAAGGAGCAATTAATGTGGAAACGCCAAAAGTATTTGAAAGCGAATATCGTTTTTGTTTAATTCTATGGGAACACGAGCCTGTAAAATCAAGTGAACTAGTCAATATTTGTAAAGAACAATTAGGGTGGAAACCCACTACTACTTATACTGTTATAAAGCGCTTATCTGAGCGTGGTGTGTTAAAGAACGAAAACACTATAGTTTCTTCTCTGGTTTCAAAAGATGAAATTCAGGCATCACAAATAAATGAAATGGTAGAAAAAACATTTGAAGGCTCACTTCCTGCATTTATAGCAGCTTTTACAAGGCACCAGAAAATATCAGAAAAAGAAATTGATGAAGTACAGAAAATGATTGATAAATACAGAAAGGGAGAATGAATATGACCGAGCTCTTCATAACTGTGGTCAATATGAGTATTTCTGCAGGGTGGATTGTTTTAGCCATTCTCTTGCTAAGGCTATTTCTAAAAAAGGCTCCGAAGTGGATAAACGTTCTTCTCTGGGGAATTGTTGCAATAAGACTTATTTGTCCATTTTCTTTTGAAAGTGCATTAAGCCTTATTCCAAGCTCTCAGATAATTAATCCGGAAATCAACTTGAATCCTGCTGTTATAGATTCGGGAGTTACCGTTATAGATAACATTGTTAACCCTGTTATAAGCGATGCTACCATAACTCCAGAACCTGAAAAAGAGCTTAACATTTTTAAATTTGTTATGCCATATTTAGCAGGACTGTGGCTTGTAGGGATACTTCTGCTTTTAATTTACACTATTATAAGCTTCTTAAAATTAAAAAAGAAAATTGGAACCGCTGTTTTGCTTCGTGACAACATCTATCAAAGCGAAGCTGTTGTGTCACCTTTTGTACTTGGAATTATAAAACCTAAGATTTATATTCCATTCAATATGAATGAGCAAAATGCAGAACACGTTATTTCTCACGAAATGGCACATATCAAGAGAAAAGACCACCTGTGGAAACCGCTCGGCTTCCTTATACTCACATTACATTGGTTCAATCCTATGGTTTGGGTGGGTTATATTCTTCTCTGCCGTGATATTGAACTTGCCTGTGATGAAAAGGTTATTAAAAATCTGAATACAGAGCAAAGGGCAGATTATTCAGAAGCCTTACTTACTTGTAGCGTGAACCGACAAATGATAGCAGCTTGTCCTGTTGCTTTTGGTGAAACAAATGTAAAAAACAGGGTTAAATCTGTTTTAAATTATAAAAAGCCTACTTTTTGGATTATTCTTGTTGCTATAATTCTAAGTGTTGTAGTTGCAGTTTGTTTTCTTACAAATCCATTAACCCATAAAAATATAATCAAACGCAATGATGCTGTTTTCACAGATTATGATGGAGTTTATATCACTTTAAATTCAATTGAAGAAACAACTAATAATTCTAAAATATTCAATGTTGAATGGCACAACGAAACATCTGTTGAAATCACCTATGGCGAAATGTTTTATATCGAATATAAAGATGGAAATAAATGGGTAGATACAGCAACGCAGGAAGTAGTTTTTCATTTAATTGGATTCCTTTTAAAAGCTGATGAAATAAAAGAAGAAACATATACATCTCAATATAACGATATATCTGAAAAAGGAACATATAGATTGGTTGTGCCTTTTTCAATTAATGGTAGCAACAAAGAATATAAAACCTGGGTTGAATTCGAATTTGATGAAATTTCAACTACCGAAGAAAAAGAAAGCATTGAAAAAGCTGTATCAAAAGCGATACTTGACGACAACAAAATAAAATATTATGATTTTGGTACAGAATGTGCAACAGAAGGTCACATTATTTATGGAATGGATTTTGTTGACAACAAATGTAAAGTATATGTATTAACAGATTACAGTCAGTTCGGCTTTGAAAATGGATGTTTTGTAGAAAAGGGTGGCGGCAGAGTTCCTGCGGTAATGACCTTTGAAAAAACAACAGATGGATATAAATTGTTAAATATAGATTACGCAGAAGACGGCTCAAGATATCAATCATCTATAGAGGAGATGTTTCCTAAAAAATATCAATATCGTGTAATGTTCCCTACTGAAAAGGATTCTGAAAGTCTCTGGAATCAGAATAAAGCTTATGCACAGGCTTATTTAGATAAAATAGGTAGAACTGAAGAAATTTGTCGATATTCTGAGGTTGAGCATATTCTTCTTACAGATGTTGGTATTTCTGTCGAAGTATCAAACAAGATACTTGAAAATAAGAACATTCCAAATTACAACTATGATTTAGGATATTTTGAGTCAGTTGAAGATGGAGTAAGATATATTTACAGCAAATCTTATGATAAAGAGAAAAACAAAATCATTTGTTTAAAAGAAGTTTATGACACAAAAGAGGTTATAGAAAGAATAGAAATTGATAGCTTAACAGGCGATGTTATCTTTGTATCTAGTTCCCCAAAACAGGCTGAATAATCATAAAAAGCAACCCATAATGCAAAAAGGTGGATTGAATTAGTGTTCAATCCACCTTTTGTATTATTAAAATTTAAAATCGCCACTTAAGCGCAGATTGATGCTATCTGAATAATTCCGAATGACTTCCTACCCTATAAAGCATTAAAACAAGTATATCATCAACAACTTCATATACGAGCAACCAATCAGATTCAACGTGGCATTCACGACAACCTTTATAATTTCCTGTTAAATCATGGTCTCGATATTTTTCGTCAAGAACTTCACCATTAGCAAGTTTTTCAATAACAACAAAAAGTTTTTCTATATCTTTCCCCTGCTTTTTAGCAAGCTTTAAATCTTTCTTGAATTGAGTTGTAAATTTTACTTCGTATTTCATGATTCAAGTGCTGCCCTTAAATCTGCCATATTATTATATCCTACTGAAGTTTTATCATTTATAAGTGTTTTACCTTCCTGAATAGCCGCAAGAGTTAATTCGTTAGGAGTATTTATTTTCACTTCAAAAGGAATACCGTTTTCTCTGATTGCCTGTCTTAAAAAAATATTGACAGCAGATGTCATATTGATTCCCAATGCCTCAAAAAGTTTTTCTGCTTGCATTTTAATATCTTTGTCAATTCTTATATTTAAATTAGTTGATTCCATAAAAACACCTCCGTCTTATTCTATGCATATTATAACACTTTATACACACACTGTCAACACATTGTAACGAAAAAGAGCAGAATAAAATCTGCTCTCTGAATATTGATTTTGCATTTAAATTATTATTCTTTCATCACAAAGTCATAAAAAGAAATAACACTATCTACATCTCCATTAACTAATCTCTTATAAGCTTTGTCATTAGGTGTAACATAATTTCCGTCACCTTTAATTAGAAGAGGGATATCCGAAGCACTGTCTTTTCCCCAGATATACCCTTTTTCAGAAAGACCGTTTTTTAACATCACTTCTCCCAAATATGAGCCAAATATCACTGCCATACTCCATATCTGATTTTCTGTTGGTTGACTTTCAGCCATATCCTTTGAATAATAATCTAAAATCTCTTCTAAATCATCTATACTGTTTTTTGAATAATCAAATTCTTTATCAAAACTTTTAGCATAAGTTATAGCTGTTTCGCAATTCTTTTTTGAGAGAATCTCAACTTCATTAATCTTATTATCCATTTCTCGTTTTGAATTCTTTAATTTATCAAATATTCCCATTATTAACTCTCCGTATTAAATATATAACATTTTATATAGATTTATCAAGCATAGATTGATGTGCAAATTTGATGATAGTTGGCTTTTTACGAACCCCGTAGCGTATGAAGATACGTGAGTGGGTGAGTAAAATGACAAATATCGCAAATTTGCCATCAAGCCTCTTCCCAATTCATTGAACACTTGACTGCCTTATGCCATCCTTTAAGCATTTTTTCGCGTTTATCGGTATTTACATTAGGAATGAAGATTCTGTCAACTTCACGGTCTGTTTCAATTTCTTCAAGACTATTCCAGAAACCAACTGCAAGACCTGCCATATAGGCAGCACCGAGAGCGGTCGTTTCAACAAGCTTGGGTCTGTTAACCTTTGCGCCAGCCATATCTGCCTGAATCTGAAGCATTACATTACTTACAGAAGCACCGCCATCAACGCGAATTTCAGAAATAAGAATTTCACTATCCTTTGACATTGCTTCAATTAAATCTGTAACCTGATATGTAATGCTTTCAAGAACAGCTCTTGCAAAGTGTGCGCGATTTGTACCACGTGTAAGACCCACAATGCAACCACGAGCATACATATCCCAATAAGGTGCCCCAAGACCTGTAAAAGCCGGAACTAAATAAATTCCATTTGAATCAGGAACACTTTCTGCTAAAAAGTCACATTCTGATGGTTCAGAAATCATACGAAGCTCGTCGCGAAGCCATTTAATGACTGAACCTGCATTAAATGCACTACCTTCCAAATCATAAGTTACTTTACCATTAAGCCCCCAAGCTATACCCTCGATAAGCTGATTCTTCGAGCGCACTCTCTTGTCACCTGTATTCATAAGAAGGAAGCAACCTGTACCATAAGTATTCTTAGCCTGACCTGCATTAAAACAAGCCTGACCAAAAAGAGCAGATTGCTGGTCACCAATAGCTCCACCGATTGGAATACCTGCAAGCTCTGAAAGACCTGGTAAATTATCTGCAATTTCGCCATAAATAGTGCTTGACTCTTTTACCTCAGGGAGCATACTCATAGGAATTCCTAATTTATTGCAAAGGGTTTCGTCCCACTTAAGCTTTTCAATATCAAAAAGCATTGTGCGTGAAGCGTTGCTGTAGTCAGTAACGTGCACTTGTTTATTTGTAAGGTTCCAAATAAGCCAGGTTTCAACTGTACCAAAGCAAAGCTTATTTTCATTTGCAAGAGTTCTTGCTTCTGGAACATTATCTAAAATCCATTTGATTTTTGTTGCAGAAAAATAAGCATCAATTAAAAGACCTGTGTGTTCTTTAACATAAGGCTCTAAGCCCATCTCTTTAAGCTTTTCGCAAATTGGTGCAGTTCTTCTGCATTGCCACACAATAGCATTATAAACAGGTTTACCTGTATCTCTCTCCCAACAAATAGTGGTTTCACGTTGGTTTGTAATACCTACAGCAGCAATTTCTTCTGCTTTTATATTTCCATTTTGCAAAGCAACCTGTAATGAGTGAAGCTGGCTTTCCCAGATTTCATAAGGGTCATGCTCAACCCAGCCACTCTGTGGGTAAATCTGAGTAAATTCAAACTGTGCTTTTGAAACAATCTTTCCGCTTTTATCAAAAACGATTGTTCTCGAAGAAGTCGTTCCCTGGTCAAGTGCTAAAATATACTTTTTCATATTTAATCACCTATTTATTTATGTGTAAAATCAATATAATCAATTGTATTAGTTGTTTTATAAGATACCCCTTTAAGTGTGAAAAGACCATTCTGTGCTTTATCAATATAAACCTCTGTATCATAGGTTAAAGAATATTGGAGCACTTCATTTGTATTGACATCAAATTCTGCTGTAAGAACCGCGTTTTTATAATTCACCACTTCACTACCATCAGTAATGCCAGTAAGAATAGAGTTAAGTGTTTTATCTGTAGCGCCCACAAGATTTTCTGCATTAAACACCTTTGAATATGCAGAATCAGGAACATCTGATTTTTCTGAATCAGGAATTGCAATTGTTATTGTAATAACACCATTCTGACGATTTGCATCGTATGTTGCTTTTGCACCATATACGTCAGAAGTAAGAAGCGCTGAAACATATTTCTGACCTTCAACATTGATTTTATTTACAGAACTTGTACCCTGAACAACATAAAGGTCCTCTTCTTTACTACTTCCGACTGTGTCAAAAACTCTTTTAATCAAATCATCTGTGTTCTCTGATGTAATACCTAAGAAAGCAGACTCTTTAAATTCAAACTCTTTAAGCTCAACATCGCTTGTTTTTGTAAAACCAAATTGTTCATCTTTAATCCTGTTAATATTTTTATTGAAATATGTGACAAGTTCATCTTTGGTTTCAAAAATGCCACCACCGCTAAAGCCATTAAAAGCGCCTGTTGGTTGAAGATTTATAAGACCTGCTGCACTTCTCAAAATCTTTCTTGCATCGAAAAGTGTTATGTAACCATCTTCGTTAACATCACAAAGCTTCTTAGTCTCTGCCGAAAGATTATCTTCAATGCCTGCAGCAACTCTCAAAACAATACGTGCGTCAGTTGGTGTAACCTTGCCATCACCATCTGCATCGCCCCATAATGCACTTGCAGCATTTGTTGTAATACCTATTGAAAAAACAGATGCAACAATTGAAAGAATCAAAATAAAAACTAATATTTTCTTTTTCATTTTCTTGTCTCTCCTTTTATTTTATTTCTTCTAAAATATTTTTTACTGAATCGAATATATAAGTAGGCTCAACATCTGAATTTCTTAAAATTTCTTCATCTGTTTCACCTGACATTACAAGAATTGATGTAACCCCTGCGTTCACACCTGTTTTAACGTCTGTGTAAAGCCTGTCACCGACCATTGCTATATTTTCATAAGGGGTAGAAGTTTCCTTTTGTAAAATATCTATCATAGTTCTGTCTGGTTTGCCTAAAAAGATTGGTCTCCGCTTTACTGCGTTATAGAACATATCTGCAAAGCTACCACAGTCAGGTAAATATCTGCCGTCTTCTATAGGGCATACCATATCAATATTTGTTGCGTAATACTCAGCACCAGCATCTAAAAAATCGCACACTTTTCTGATTTTTTTATAATCTAATTCCGTATCATAACCTAAAAGAACTAAATCTGCATCTTCTTCAACAATATTAACACCATATTTAAGAAGCTCATTTTTCAATGATTCTGTTCCGCAAACATAAACCTTTTTACCTTTTTTGTTGTCACGTAAAAACATTCCTGCCGCCATACCAGAAGTAAAAACATTTTCTTTTTCACAAGGAAAACCTAAGCTTTTCATTTTCTCAACATAATCATTTGCATTTTTCGAAGAATTATTTGTTAAGAAAATAAAGTTTTTTCCTTGTTTTAATAGTGTTTCTAAAAATTCTTTTGCACCGTCTATAGGGTCATAACCCAAATTAACAGTACCATCCATATCAAGTAAAAAAAGTGTAATATCTTTTAAATTGCTCATCATTTAAAATCCTTATCTACCGAATAATTCATTTAATTCTTTGTATTCCTGTTTATTTATATTATTAAGCTGTTCTTTTGTAACTCTGTAAAGCCAGTTACCATCTGCCCTGCCCGGCACATTAAGACGTGTGTCTGAACCATAGCCTAACAAATCTTGTATAGGGAATATTGCAAGACCTGCATTACTTGCCATAATAGTTTTAATTATTGCCTTACAGCCATCTTCATTCCAACGGTCATAATTACAAGAGCAGTACTGCATAACCTTTCTTTTCATATCCTCCGGAGTTTCCCAAAGATAACCCAAAAGAGTGTTATTATCGTGTGTGCCTGAATATGCTACACAATTATTTATGTAGTTATATGGTCTGTGAGGAGTATCCCACATTGAAAGGAAGCCAAACTGGAAAACCCTCATTCCAGGGAAGCCACTGTCATTTACAAGCTTAACTACATCTTCTGTAATATCACCCAAATCTTCTGCGATAATCAATTTGTCGCCCTTGACTTCGTTAAAGACATTAATAAGCTTCATACCAGGGCCTTTTACCCACTTACCATTTTTTGCAGTTTTTTCTGTACCTTTAACTGCCCAAAAGCTTTCGAACCCTCTGAAATGGTCTATTCTTACGCCATCAAAAAGCTCTAATGCAAATGAAATACGCTCTTTCCACCAAGAAAATCCATCTTTCTCCATTTCTGCCCAGTCATAAAGCGGATTGCCCCATAACTGACCATCAGCAGAAAAATAATCTGGTGGAACACCTGCTACATCTGTAAGATGATTTTCCTCATCCATTAAAAACATTTTTTTATTATAGTAAACATCAGCGCTATCAAATGAAACATAAATAGGAATATCACCTATTATGCTTATACCATTTTCATTGGCATACTTTTTAACTTTTGCCCATTGGGTGAAGAATTCATATTGAATGAAGCACCAGCCGAAATAAATTTCATCAGAGTATTCCTTTGTTTTCCACTGGGTCCACTCTTTATCATCATTGGCAGTTTTGAGCGCCATAAATTTACAGAACTCTTTTATTGGCTTGCTATCTTCTATGAATTTTTCTATTTTTTCTTTTAATTCTTTACCCACGTTTTTTGACGCCTTTATCAAAAGAGGAACTCTTTCATTTTTTAATCTGTCAAATTCACAGAAGTAAGGTGTACCTTGATTTGCAGATAATAAATCCTCATGTGATAAGAGACCGTCATCATAAAGACCCTCTAAATTTACAAAGTAAGGGTTTCCCCCAAAGGTTGAATATGATTTATAAGGTGAATTACACTCGTCAGGAATAACAAATGGTAACACCTGCCAGTATGAAAAACCACTCTGTTTTAAGAAATCTATAAACTGAAATGCTTCTTTACCAAAGCTACCACTTGAATATTCTCCCCAAAGAGAAGAAATGTGCATTAACACACCACTTTTTCTTTTCAAAATGGATACACCCCTATACATAACTATACAGCCTATATTATAACATATATAACATTTATTTGTAAAGAAACAATAAACTTTTCACTGCCCAAAAAACTCATATAAATTTAGGCGAATTGAACAAAAGAAAAATGAGCTATAAAAAACGCTAAGGTTTTTTACAACTCATTTTAATATTTCATTAATTACCAAAACGCGTATTGCTTATAAAGAAAAGGTCAATTCCATCGAGCACACCATCATCATCAATGTCGTTAGCCTCAAAATATGCTTTTTCTGACTCTGTATAACTGGTGTTCCCAAGGCACATATCTATTGACTTATTAAAGTCATCATCATTAACAAGACCATCGCCGTTAACGTCACCCTTTACAACAACTGTTACAGTATCTTTTTTAATCGAAGCATCTCTTTTTGAGATAAGCTCGAGTGTCATACCAGTTGCAATCACATCTGATTTTTCTACAATATTGCCGTCTTTGTCTTTGACAACAATCAATTCACTATTATTTTCAAGCGAATTAAGAAGTGCTTCTACTGTTGTGCCATATACAAAGCCCTCGAAGAAATCATCTTCGTTATCAATAACCGCGCCGCTATTTGCCTTGGCAACAAATTTTATTTCTTCACCGGAATAATGCAAAGTTGTATCAGTTGTAATTTCATCTGTAAGAGACATTATAGTCTCATCAGCATAATGCCACCCTGTATATTTTTTCCATTCTACATCTTCAGGAATTACCGGTATATCTGAAAGCTCTCCAAATGTTGATGCTTCAACTTCTTTTATGCGATAAGACTTAACCAACTCACCTGAATCGCTCTGGAATTTAACAATAATATGACGATTATTTTTTACATTAATTAATTCTTTCGTTACCTTATCAGCAGCATTATTAACATTTTCTTGCTCGGTTTTCGGAATATCATCGAAATTATCGCCAACTGTATCTTTAGCCTCTGTTACTGAATCTACAAATTCATTCCAGACATCTTCGTCGTAACGACCTTCATTATTACCCTCAGAAATTACTTCTTCAGCTTCCTTCATTACATCTTCATAAGCTTTTATATCCGCAGCTTCTGTAAGATTTTCTGTTGCCTCAGTTAAAGACATAACAATACCATCTATTTCAGCCTGATCGTCAACCGATAAATCGTCATTTACATTTTTAACATTGTTGAGAGCATTTTCAAGTGCTTGTTTTGTGCTACTTGTGTAAGTTATATCTTCACCCAGTGCTTCTTCCGCTTTTTCTACTGCTTCATTAAGAGCAGAATAATCTGCTTTAACTTTTATACCAATAACTGCGGCAGAAAGGTTTTCTGCAATCTCATCAATAGTTGACTGCTCTGAATCTGGTAAATCTTTATCTAATTTCTCTGCTTCATTATATGCGTCTGCAACTGCCTTTTTTGAACTGTTTGTATAGATTGTTTCAGTATCATTAAGAATTGCTTCGGCATCCTCCATTGCTTTTTCTAAGCTCGTGTAGTCAGCCTTTTTCTGAAGATTTTCTATTGCTTCACGAATTGCTTCTTCTGCTTTTTCAACCTCTCTTGTGCCAGTGCCATTTTCACCCTGCACAGGATTTGTTGCAACTAAATCTTCTGCATCTTTTATTTTATCCTGAAGATTATTCCAGCTTGAATTTGTATAGCCGTCGTTTGTTACATTCTTGCCTTCTTCTATGGCATTTTTAACATCAGTTAAATCAACAAACTTTGCTTCTTCAAGAGATGTGTGAGCATTAGAAAGCCCTGTTGTTGCCTCTTCAAATGCATCGTGATTAGTTATAGTATCATCTTTAACATCAGTTTCTAATTTATCAATGATATCTTTATACTCATTTTTGAATTTTTCGTACTCTTCATCAAGATAAATTTTCTCATCACCATTCTGGTTATTGGTGTTTATAATATCTTGTGCCAAAGAATCGTAGTATTCATAATAAATAGCATAAAGCAACTCTTCTGCAGCAGTGTCAATCGCCTTCTGATTTACACCATCAGGACCTTTAACCATCTCTCGTTCTACTGCTTTTGCACTTGTGAGCGCTTCCATCATTGCATTATAAATATCTTCTCTGAATTTGCCCTCAGAATTATCTTTAGGGAATTTTTCTTCTGCAATACTTATTAAATTGTCGAGATTTGTGTAGTCACAGTAAGCATTCTGTTCTAAAACAATTAACAAATCTTTTAATTGCTTTGTTGATTCATCTACCACGTTTTGCTGCGTCACACCAAGACGTTTATCAAGATTTGAATCTATATACTCAATGGTAGCAAAATGAGCAGAAAAAGCAGCAGGCTCGTATTTTGCATCATCGTTATTTACCGCCAGAGCTTCTTCATACGCTTTTTGATATTCAGTATAATCCGCTACTAATTCAAGGTCATTTTTCACACCCAAAAGTTGATTATAATATGAATCAACCTCTGTCTGTGTGTAATATTTACCACCATAAATAAGGTCCTCAGGAACTGCATCTAACACCGGAGTCAAAGCATTTACAGAGCTTTCGGTATATTTTAGTCTTTCCTCCTCGTCGCCCTCTAATTCCTTTAACTCATCATAAAGCTTTACTAAATCACGGGCATCTGTAACGAGAACTTCTACCGGCACATGGAAATGATATAAATTCGAGGAACTATCCCTGTTATCAACACCAAATTTCCACACGTAAGAAAGATCCTGTTCTACACTTGATACGCCTTTACCTTCACCTTTAAAAATAATATTAGCATCTGCTAAATATGTATTTCTCGCCCAAGAACTGTTTTCTCCTATTGTTTTTTCGGCAATAGTTCCATCATCGTTGCAAAGAGCTGTAGCATTCGAAATCTCTTCAACCTTATCTCTGTAATATCTTTTATCATGTTCGACATATTCCCAATCGGCATAACCAATTCCATTAATTGTATCAACTTTAGAAGCTTCTGCTATTCTTTCCGCAAATTCCCCTGAATTATTAACTTGCCCATTAACCGAATTGCAACAAATCCCATCGCTACACGTATTTGTTGTATCAAACACAAAATACTTAAGAACTGGGTGGTTCTCAGACCATATTGGTGGAGATAAACGTGAACGCATAAATAACCATTGATACAAATTGAACTGTTGGTCATCATAAGTCTGTATATATGTATATTTTGTACCAATAATATGTACATCAACTTCTGCATTTTCCCAACTATTTTCGAGTTTATCATTTGCTAAATCCCAAACATCTCCACCTTGTGAAATGCTTGTCATTTCTTGTTCATAAAAACTCTTCGCAACGAGTTCACTTAACAAGCTTTTTAAATTAGCTGTCGCTTCGTCAACTACATCCTGCTGAGCTAATAAAAGTGATTTATTAAGCGCACCGTCTATCTTAGATAATTCGCTTGATACCACATCAAGTGACTCTTTGGTGTAGCCATTACCATAAATATAGCTGTCTCCGCTTTTTTCTGTAATTTTAGAAATCTTACTACGAATCTGGTAATAATCAGAATAATCTGCCAAGCCTGTTGCAGTTTCTGTTATGTAAGCATACATTGAATCAACTTCTGATTGTGTATAAAACTTATTGCCATTAAGCATATCGCCCGGTACTGCATTAACAAACTTTTTGAGCTTTAAATATCTTGATTCATCTAAGCCCTGAGAATTACCGTTCTCATAATTTTCTATCTGAGCCTTGAATTCTTCAACCTTATTTTTTATTTCACGAACGTCGGTAATTACAATATCAGTTTTAAATCTTACCTGTCTTGTAGTTCTGCTACCCATAAGACCAACATCGGCATAGGTCCAGTTAAAATCCCAATAATAGTTTGTATCGATTTCACCAAAAGGTTCATCCTCAGGGTGAACTGCAACAAAGCTGAGAGCACAATCCCACTGATAGTCAGGGCAGCCAGAAAGGTCTACTACTGTACCTCTTAAATCGTGAGAACGAATATCTTTGCCAGAAACACCAACGTCACTCGCGTTACCATTAGTTGCAGACCAAGCGTAACTAAAGCTCATTTTATCGAGTAATTCCTTAGTGCCGTTAGTTGTGATTTTCTCAGGGTATTCTTCTACCTTTAAAGAAGAATCTGTATTTGTTCCACCTGTATGAAGAGTAAGACTATTAAAATGCGCATACGCCTCACCTGCAGCTTTCTCTAAAGAAAGATGCTGATTAAAAGTGAATTTCTGATTATCCTCTGTTTGCATAAACTTGTAATCAGTGTTTGTAACCGTCGCCTTAATTTTACCATAATCGGAATTTGTTCTTTCCCACTTTGTACCATCAGTAAAATATGCAGCATCAGCATTTGTCATAAAAAACGGGATACTACCGAACATCACAAAGCTCGCAAGTACAACACTTAAAATTTTATTTCGCTTCTTCATTTAAAAGTTACCTGTTCCTTTTTAATATTTATATATAGATTAAATTCCATTATAATTATACCACTTTTGTTTATAGTGTCAATGAACTATATATAATTTTATGGAAAGTTAACAATTATTTTCCTTTTTAGAAATTCGGGTTAGTAATAAATAAATCGGGCAGTAGACTAACCTTTATCGGTCTACTGCCCGTGTAATTATTTTGCTTCATCTGAATCTCTGTAATATTGGGTGAAGATTTTCGGGTGTGGATTGTTTTTCCACAACTCTTCGGCAACTGGTGCCCAAGCCTTACTGAAATCAACACATTTATCGCAAAGCTCATCAACATCTTCGTTAATAAGATGGTCTGTGCTCTTAGCTCCAGTTTCTTTAATAATCCTTCTTAAAATATCAGGATTTTCAAGCATAGGGCAAGGCATTAAATGATTATCATTAAAAGGTTGCCCTTTTCGGTATGCCTGGAAAAGTGGTCTTTGCAAAGATTCTAAAAGAGTTGTTTCTTTTATATTTGAATCTGAATAGTGAACAAAAACGCAAGGCTCAATATCACCCTTTGAATTTATGTGGAAGTAGTTTCTGCCACCAGCGATACATCCACCAACATATTCACCATCATCCTGAAAGTCCATAACAAATATAGGCTTACCTGTTTTGCCGTTTCTCGTTCTCTTAAGCCACATATACATATACTTTCTCTGCATAGGTGTCGGAATCAAGTCTTTCTGCCCATCACTGCCAACAGGCATATAATTGAAATAAAGTGCATATTTCACGCCTTTTTCAATCATATCATTTAAAAACTCATCGCTTGTTACACTCTCAACATTTTTACTTGTGTAGCAAACTGAAATACCAAAAAGAAGTTTATTCTGCTTTAAAAGCTCCATTGCTTTGACTGTTGTATCGTAAGCACCATCACCACGACGGAAGTCATTATTTTCTTTCGAGCCTTCAATACTTAAAGCAAGTGTAATATTACCACACTTTTTAATATCGTCACAGAATTTCTGGTCTATTAATGTAGCATTGGTGTAAATTAAAAATGTACATTCCTTATTTTCAGAAGCAAGGGTTATGATGTCATTTTTTCTTATAAGTGGCTCGCCACCTGTGAGCATATAAAAATGCGTGCCCATTTCTTTACCCTGGGTTACAATACTACGCATTTCATCTAAAGAAAGCTGAAAAGAATGACCATACTCTGCAGACCAGCAACCCTTACACTTCAAGTTACAAGCAGAAGTTGGGTCAAAAAGAATTATCCATGGAATATTGCATTTATATTTTTCGCGGTTAGCTCTTACAATTTTTGTACCATAAAAGCCCGCATGAACACCTAAAGAAAGAAGAAGACTTTTTATTAAACTGTGGTCAACATCTCTTAAAATATTTTTTGCTAAAACTGTGTGTGAATTACTATCATCTAAAACAGCATTACGCATTTTAGCATAATTTTCCTTTGGGTACATTATGAAAGTTTTTTCAACAATACTGAGAATTTTGAGCAGATTTTTTTGTGGCTCTTTATCGATATATTTCAATATACTCGAAATAGTTTTATCTGCCGCAAAATGAACCAATTTATGCTCCACAGCGCCATCCTCCTTTCTTTTTAGCTTCAATAAAACAAACTTGCTAGATAGTTTAACACACTTTCTAAAATTTGTAAACAACTAATTTATTAAATTATTATCATATTTTGCACCATTTATACAGTCTAATTCCTTGACTTTACTGTTATAGTGATTTATAATAAAATAGATGTAATGTTTAACAATAGTTTGTGAATTCTTTACAAAAAACAAACAAAGGAGTAATCTTATGAAAAAAACTAAAACACTATCATCTAACACAGATAAGCTTTCTGGCAGAATCTGGTTTAATCTTTTTCTCTTCAACCTTATTGGTGGTATTGCCTGGAACTTAGAGAATATGTATTTTAATACATTCCTGTATAACTCAGTTTATGCTGGTGCATCACAAGAAGCACTCTCAGGCACAATGGCACCAACCACAGCAATAAGCCGAATGGTTGCTCTTTCTGCAATTACCGCAGTGCTTACAACATTTATAATAGGTACTTTCAGCGACAGATTAAGAAACCGAAAAGTATTCATCTCTATCGGCTACATTGTATGGGGTGTTGTTACTGCACTTTTTGGCTTTATTACCAGAGATAATATTGCTACTATTTTTGGTCTTACAGATGCTGTTCAAATTCTCACCTTTACAGTTTGGGCAGTAATCATAATGGATATGCTTATGACCTTTATGGGTTCAACAAGTAATGACTCTGCTTTTAATGCATGGGTTACAGATGTTACTACTACAAGCACAAGACCAAAGGTTGAAACAGCTTTCTTGTTTATTGGCTTTTTAGCTATGGGGATTGTTATGGGCGTTGGTTCATTCGCTCAGGCTGGTACTGTTTCTTACAAATTATTCTTCGGTGGACTTGGTCTTTTAGTTGTTGCTAGTGGTATTATAGGTCTTTTCACTCTCAAAGAACCTGAACACAAATCACCAAAAGAAAAGAACACAAGCTACTGGGCAGACCTTCTTTATGGCTTCAAACCAAGCGTTATCAAACAAAATTCTCAGCTTTATTTAATTCTTGCTTCTGTTTGCATTTTCAACATTGCTTTCCAGGTATTCTTCCCATATCTTTTTGTTTACCTTCAATATGTTGTTTTAGCTGACACACAGAACGCTGCTTTACTTTCACCTATTTCTCCTACACTTATTATCGTTGCAGTTGTTGCTATTGTAGCAATTATTGCAGGTATAGTTATTTTGATGAAGCTCTCAGATAAAAATAAATTCTTGGGCTTTATCCCTGGCGTACTTTGTCTTATCATAGGTTTATTTATACTTTCAACTGGAGCAAGTCTTTACACAATTCTAGTAGGTATCGCTCCTACACTTATTGGCTACCTTGTTCTTACAATTCAGTTGAATGCTGCAATCCGCGATTTTACACCACCTGAAAAAGCGGGTCTTTTCCAGGGTATAAGAATGATTTTTGTTGTTCTTCTTCCTATGGTTGTTGGCCCTGCTATTGGTGACCTTGCTTGCAGAAACGCAGGTGCAACCTACACAAATGAATATGGTGTAGAAACTATCGTTCCAGATGCTACAATGTTCCTTTACAGTGCAATTATTGCAATTCTTGTATTCATACCACTTTTGATACTCAAGAAAAAAGGTTTAGAGAAAAAAGAAAACTAAAATTATATAAACCCCAAAAAAATCGAGGTGTGAACTATGAAATCCATTTTACTTTCTTCACTTACAAAAGTATTCAAAGATGTTGAACCTAACTTTGATGAATTCAAAGAATTCTCAGTTCTTCGTGGTGAAGTGTTTAATTTTCAGATTGCGATTTTTCCACAAACTGATGAAGACTGCAACATTACGGTTGAAGTTGCTTCAAATCTTCGCGATGGCATTAAAGTATATAAGGTTATCGATATGCCGTCAACTTATGCCGCACCAGACGACCACGATGATTTTCATTACGACACTAAAAGAACGTCTTACCCCGATTTATTGCAACCCATAAACGAAGATAACACCGTTGAATTAGTTAAGGGCGAATGGAACTGCCTCTGGTTTAAATACACACCTGAAATGGATTACATTGCTGGTTCTAACAGCATTACTGTATTCCTAAAAAAAGGTATGTACGATGAAAATAACAAGCATATTTTCAGCTTGAGAACATTACCACGTCAGTTACCTATGCAAGATTTAATCTACACCAACTGGATGCATTATGATTGCCTTTATAAGCACTATAATGTTGAGCCCTTTACTGAAGAATTCTGGCAGCTTTTCAAAAACTATCTGAAAAACGCTGTTGCTCACGGTGTAAATATGATTTATACGCCTGTTTTCACTCCGCCACTTGATACAGAAGTAGGTGGTGAAAGACCTACCTTCCAGTTAGTTGAGGTTGACAGAATTGATGTTGGATACCGTTTCAGTTTCAGACACTTTGATAAATTTGTTAAAGTATGTATGGAATGTGGTATAAGATTTTTTGAAATTTCACATTTGTTTACACAATGGGGTGCTCAACACGCACCAAAAATTATTGCAAATGTAAAAGGTGTCAAAAAGCAGATTTTCGGTTGGAATACCACTGCAGCTGATAAAGATTATGTTCAGTTCCTTGCAGTATTTGCAAAAGCTTTTATAAGAGAGGTTGAACGTTTAGGAATTAAAGAGGCATGTTACCTTCATGTATCTGATGAACCTCAGGAAGAGCATTTTGAGGATTACAAAAAAGCTTCCTACATCATTAACCAGTTATTCCCAGAATTCCACGTTATTGATGCGCTTTCTAACATTGAATTTTACAGGCAAGGGCTTGTTAAAACCCCTGTTTGTGGTGAAGATGTTGCAGACGTTTTCAAGGCAGAAGTCAAAGATTTTTGGACTTACTACTGTTGCACAGAAACCAGCGACTTTTTACCAAACAGAATGTTTGCAATGCCACCTGTAAGAAACAGAATTTTAGGTTTACTTCTTTACAAATATGAGGCAAAAGGCTTTTTACAATGGGGTCACAACTTCTGGTTTACCCAATATTCTAAAAAGCAGATTAACCCTTATGAGGTTACTGACGCTGGTGGAGCATTCCCATCGGGTGACTCTTTTGTTGTTTATCCTGGCCCTGACCATAAGCCATGGAACTCAACCCGTCACGAAGTTTTTTATGAGGGTCTTTGCGACTACAGAGCAATGAAATATTTAGAACGTCTTACTTCAAGAGAACACGTTTTAAAAATACTTCAGAAAAACCTTGATACAGAGCTCACATTTAAAAACTATCCTCACGATATGGAATGGCTTTTAAACAAACGAGCAGAAATAAATAAAGAAATTGAGATTGCAACAAGATGACTTTAGCCGAAATTTTTAAAACAAATTGCAGAGCGACCTGTACATTATTAAATGAAAAACCAAGTCTTTCTTTCAAAGACTTGGTTTCAGGTTTTGGTGGCAAAAATAAAAACGGTATTATTGCAAGATTTTCTTTTGACGATTTTTTTATTGATTTATATTTTATAGAAAACGGACCATTAGCTTACGCTCCAAACACTATCTGGATTAACGTAGGCTTTGAGTCCGCATCTTTTTTGCCTTTTGCCGTATATGATATTTTAGCTTTAGCAGAGCCTGAAAACTTCAAATGCTACACCTACCCCTATCTTTACACACAGGATGTAATGATTCAGGCTTTTGGTGAAATTAATGATTTATTTAAAAAACTTGTGCCAGAGCTTAAAGAAATTTCAGAAACAGGTACAATGAAAAATAATCTTATATTGAATCAGCAAGAAACTATAAACAGATTTGTTAATGACGATATTTTTAAACGCGAAATTGAAATGCTGGATGCAAGTATTAAAATTCGTGATATGCTTATAAGAAACTTTCAAGAATCTGTTATAAGCCACGCTATTTTAGGCGGTGTTTCTGATTTTTTTAATAACGAACATGAAAAAGCGATTAAAAAATTAGAAAAAGCTAAATATCTTACCTTTTACGAAAAACGCCTTTTCACAAAATTAAAGGCTGGTGAATTAGAGGGGTTTGATGCTTCACCTTTCCGTGATGCAAAATATAAAGATTACACCAGAGTTGCAAAAAAGCGTACATACTCATTAGGCACTAAAGGATTTTTTAAATTTATTATACCTACTATTTTAACTACACCATTATTTTTCATCATATTTCTTTTTACATACTTCTTTTTATGTTATCTTAAATTCAACGATACTCTGTTTTTTATGAGCTGCGACCTATATTCTATGGTTACTTTATTGCTCGCATCATTTTTAGCAGGTGAAGGCTTTTCTTTCCATTTTTCTCATAAAATAAGAAATCCCTTCAAGAAAAAAAAGAAAGAAGAAAAAGAAGCAATTACAGAACTCAAGAAACGCTCAAAGGTTTTAAAGTACATTACAATTCTTATAGAAACTGTTATTATCATTTTACTGTTTTCTGCAGTTAACAACACAATTGCTTTTACCGAAAACAAAGTACTATACCCAGAAGATTCCGCTATTGTATTAAAGCAAGATGCTTTACATTACGAATATTTAGATAGTGTTTACAAGGTAGATGGACACTATCTTTATGGAATAAAATATTTTGAACTTGAGCATTACATTCTTATGACAAAAAGTGGCAATATGATTGATTTAGCAGTGTTTCCTGAATCTGACACCAAAGAATTTGAAACAGAGATTTTACCACTTCTCATAGAAAAGGGAATAGAATTAAAATATGCAAAAAGCGAAAAGGACATTATAAAATGAACAATATAGAATATTTCAAAAATGCCGGATATGGAATGATGATGCACTTTGGTCTTTATTCCATTTTAGGTGGCGAATACAAGGGCAAATTCGGTGATAATTACGCTGAGTGGATTGGCTCACATTTTGCTATTCCTATTAAAGAATATGAAGGGCTGACAAAGGTTTTTAACCCGATTTATTTTAATGCAGATGAAATAATTAAGCTTGCAAAAGATTGTGGAATGAAATATTTTGTAGTTACTACAAAGCACCACGATGGTTTCGCTCTTTTTCACTCTAAAGTAGATAAATATAATGTAGTTGATGCTACACCTTATAAAAGAGATATTATAGAAGACCTTGCCAATGCTTGTAGCAAGCACAATATAAAATTAGGTTTCTATTACTCACAGGACCTTGACTGGCACGAAAAACACGGTGGCGGTTACCTTTCTAATCACATGGGCTGTTCAGGTGTTTCGTGGGATAACAGTTGGGACTTTCCAAATCCAGAAGAAAAAGATTTCAACATTTGTTTCGAAAACAAAATATTGCCACAAATAAATGAGATTATGTCAAATTACGGTGATATTTTCACAGCATGGTTTGATGTACCAATGACATTAACGGAAAAACAAAGCAGAATTATTTATGACACCGTAAAAGAATTACAGCCAGATTGCCTTATAAACTCAAGACTCGGCAACGGACTTTACGATTACGTTTCTTTAGGCGATAACGAAATTCCCCAAACAAAGAAAGAGTGGGAAAAGCTTTCACAGGTTGACGAAAAAGACATAAATTACCAGAGCATTGACGGCTTCAAGCCGAGTAAATATGGTCTTTATGAATCTGCCTGTACTTTAAATAAATCGTGGGGCTTTTCTTATCGTGACCACAACTGGATTTCACCAGAAAAGCTTGCAAATAATCGTAAACACTTAAATTCACTTGGTATAAATTACCTTGTAAATGTAGGTCCTGACCATCTTGGGAGAATACCGGGACCGTCTATTGAAATTCTGAAGCGAGCTTCAGAATTTTAATTCGGATTTCGGGATGCGTAATGTGGAATTTGCTTCGCTATAAATTAACAAGTTCTATCATTTAAAGTTTTTATAGCTTAAAGTGATGGGACTTTTTATTTACTCATTTCCCTTATTAATCATATCATAATTCAGACAAGCTTTTGTATCTGGTTTTCGTAACTTGCATCTTGGGAAAACACAATGACCATCATTTACTTCCCAATATCTTTTCCCACGCTTAATATAATGCTGACGAAAATGCTTACACGTTTTACAAATTTTCTCCATAACACTCACCTCAACACTATTATAGAGTTTATAACTCTAAAAGTCAATAGAGTAATAAACTCTATGATATAATTTTTCAGGGTGATATATATGAATTATAATAATCGTATTCGTATTCTCAGAGAAGATTCTGATAAAACTCAAAGTGAAATAGCATCACTTTTAAAGGTGGGTCAGCGTACATATTGTGATTACGAAAAAGGGAAAACACGTATACCCGTCGATAGTTTAATAATCTTAGCAAAATTTTACAATGTAAGTATGGATTACATTTGTGGTGTCAGTGATATTAAAAATAATTTTCCACAAAAATAAAAGGACGGTTCATTTTAAGAACCATCCTTAATCTCTACTTTTTTGAAAAACATAAAAAAATTGCATTGGATATAACTGAAATAACTGGTATTCCACAGAATATCAAAAAGCCACCCGTAATGGGTAAGATTTCAGAAAATATACCTATTAACATTAGTATATTTACAATCAGAGCAGTTACTACAATTATTTTAAGTTTTTTGCTGCTACGTTTATCAAGCAAACAACAAACAACCAAAAGAACTGCCATTATACTGGAAGAAATCATACTTGTAAAAATTAAAACGAGGGAATAATCTTTATGAACATCAGACCCAGTAAGCGTTGGTGTTATAACCGTTGCAATACATAACACACAAATAATGCAATTTACTATCGATAAAAGTTTTATTATTTTAAATATTTTATTTTTCGTCTTCATAGAAGCACCCCTTTCAATTAAAACTTAGCATAGGGTGAAAACGTAGTCAAGACACATTTTGTTGCAACAGGGGAAACAACGCATTTTTATTAAAAACAACTTAAATTTATTATAGGCGGCATAAGAGGTTTAAGTTATTTATATAATCCTAATGTTGTTATAACAGAAAGAAGGAATTTTTAGTGCTTCAACTTAAAAACATTGTTAAAACCTACGAAATGGGTGACACTACGCAGACCGCCTTAAAAGGCGTTAGTGTAAGCTTTCGTGAAAGCGAATTTGTGTCTATTTTAGGTCAGAGTGGTTCTGGCAAAACTACTCTTTTAAACATTATTGGTGGGCTTGACCGCTACACTGATGGTGATTTAATTATCAACGGCATTTCTACTAAGCAATATACCGATGCTGACTGGGATGCTTATAGGAACCATTCTATTGGTTTCATTTTTCAGAGCTACAATTTAATTCCACACCAAACTGTACTTTCTAACGTTGAAATGGCGCTTACTCTTTCAGGTGTTTCTAAAAAAGAACGCAAAGAGAGAGCAAAAGAAGTTTTAGAAAAGGTTGGTCTTTCAGACCATATTCACAAAAGACCTAACCAGATGTCTGGTGGACAGATGCAAAGAGTTGCTATAGCAAGAGCTTTAATTAACAATCCTGATATTCTTTTAGCCGACGAGCCAACTGGTGCGCTCGACAGTGAAACAAGTCTACAGATTATGGACTTGTTAAAAGAAATTGCAAAAGACAAATTAGTTGTTATGGTTACCCATAACCCTGAACTTGCTGAAAAATATTCAACAAGAATTGTTAATCTTTTAGATGGTCAGATTATAAGCGACACAGACCCATTTGAGCCCTCAGAGATTTCAGAAGAAGCAGATAAAAATAACAAAACTAAAAAAGTTTCTATGTCTTTTTTAACTGCACTTTCTTTAAGCTTTAATAACCTGAGAACTAAAAAAGCCCGTACAATTTTAACTGCATTTGCTGGTTCTATTGGTATTATAGGCATTGCTCTTATTCTTTCCCTTTCAACAGGTATGAGTACTTATATTGATGAAATTCAGAAGAACACAATGGAATCCTACCCTATCACCATAGGAACAGAATCCTTCGATATGTTCTCACTAGGCGGCAACAATATGGGCGATGCTATGAAGGATATGGAAGAACGCGAAGAGCGTAAAAAGAGAACCGCTGTTTATGCTGATTATTCTTCAATTAAAAGAAGTGATGCTTTCACTTCAAGCTTCAAATCAAACAATTTAACCGATTTCAAAAAGTATCTTGATAACCCAGAAAGTGAAATCAATAAATATTTAGGCGAAAATGGTGTTGTTTACACTTATAACGTAAAGTTTTCTGCTTTTTCTTATAACAAAGACAAAAAGCTTATTGATTCAGACGTTGAATTGGACGACGAAAATAAATCACCCAATATTTTTTCAGGCTTCAGCGTTTTCTTCCCGGGAAGCAACGAAACAACTGCAACTAACTTCTCTCAAATGCTTAAAGGTGCAGACGATGAAATAATAAGCTCTATTGTAACTGATAATTACGACGTTATTTATGGCACATGGCCAGAAAAGTTTAATGAAATTGTTTTAGTTCTCAACAGAGAAAACAGCATTTCTGCAAAAAGACTTTATCAGTTAGGGTTAATTACAGAGGAACAGTATAATACTGCTGCTGAGGATATAAAAAATGGTAAAGAAGCAAAAGATATTATTTTAAAATATGACGAAATTTGCAAACACGAATACTTTTTAGTACCTACCTGTGATATGTATTTGAAAAATGAAAATAATACATACACAAAAATCGAAGATTATTCTGACTATGAAAAGGAACTTACCGAAAATAAGGTTAAGCTTAGAATTGTTGGTATTATCCGTCCGAAAGAAGATTCAGAAAATACAACTATTTCTTCTACACTTGCTTACACATCTTTACTTACAGATTATATAATAAAAAACACAAACAACAGCGATATTGTTACTGCACAAAAAGCAACACCTTCAACTAACATTTTAAGTGGCACTAAATTCCAGGTGACATCGGATGAAGAGAAAATAGAAGAAACAAAAAATTACATTAAATCGCTTGATGAACAAGGCAAAGCAAATCTTTACAGAATGATGATTCTTTCAGGTCAGTCTGACAAAGAAGCTGGGGTACCATCATTCTCTATGCCGTCCATTCCTGATATTCCATCAGTACCACAAGGCTCAATAACCCCTGAAGCAACACTTCCGGTTACACCAGAAACTACTTTACCTGTTCAGCCACAGTTGCCACCAGAAGCTGTTATCCCTCCTGAGAGTGATACTACTACCGAAGCAGTTACCACACCAGAGCAGGGAATTATTGCTCAGCAACAAGAAGCTTTAAACCAGGCACAAGCTACCATTGGTATGCAACAAGGTGCTTTAACGAGTGCACAACAAGTTATTGCAGGTCAACAAAGTGCTTTGGCTCAATCTCAATCACAGCTTGTTATGTTAACAGACCTTTTAAAGCGAATTCAATACGCTATGAATGAAATGGCTTCTATGACTGAGGAATCAAAATTAGCCGACAAAATGGATGAATGGTTAGAGAACTCTGCCGATAACGAAATGCTTCTTACAATTTATGACCAATATATCGGCGAAGCAACATTTGATGATAATATGACTGAATTTGGTTCAATAAGCTATGATGCACCATCATCTATA
Organism: uncultured Clostridia bacterium; assembly: GCA_937916395.1. Lineage (GTDB taxonomy): Bacteria > Bacillota > Clostridia > Oscillospirales > Acutalibacteraceae > DTU089. Next base: position 87,949 of record CALFTN010000059.1, read on the forward strand.
AGTATTTATACAGATAGCTATGAAGATAAAGACAATGTTGCTCTTTGTATTGAAAACTATAATGCACAGCAAGATGAAGAGTCAAAAATCACTTATACAGATTATATTGCATTAATAACATCTTCTGTAACAACAATCATTAATGGTATTTCTTATGTGCTTATTGCGTTTGTTGCAATTTCTCTTGTTGTTTCTTGCATTATGATTGGTATTATAACCCACATATCTGTTATGGAAAGAACGAAAGAAATTGGTATTCTTCGTGCTTTAGGTGCGTCAAAGAGTAATATTTCTCAAGTATTTAACGCTGAAACCTTCATAATTGGTTGTTGCTCTGGCTTAATAGGAATTATCATTTCACTTTTAAGCTTATATCCTATAAATACTATCATCGGTCTGCTTACTGAAATAACAGACCTTGATGCAAAGCTTCCATTCGGTGCTGCTGTAATTCTCATTATAATAAGCATTATAATTACAATTATAGGTGGCTTAATTCCATCACGAAAAGCAGCAAAAAAAGACCCTGTAGTAGCTTTAAGAACTGAATAAAACAAGAAAATCCCCGCAGAAATCTGCGGGGATTTTTATGTTTATTTTTATTTACCTAACTCAACTGTTCTTTTGTAAGCTTTATCTACCGCATTCATAACATCTGCTCTGAATGAACCATTTTCGAGTGCATTAACACCCTCTATTGTGCTACCGGCTGGGCTACAAACTGCATCTTTTAATTTACCAGGGTGCTCATTTGTATCTATAACCATTTTCGAAGCACCAAAGAGTGTTTCAGCCGCATAAAGTAACGCCTTATCTCTTGGCAAGCCACACTTAACGCCACCATCTGCAAGAGCTTCAATAAACATAAACACAAACGCTGGTCCGCAACCAGAAATTGCACTTGCTGCATCAATTTTTGATTCTTCAATACTGTCAAGCATACCTGCTTTTTCAAGTGATTTTAAGAATTCGCTAAAATCCTCTTGTGTTACTGTTTTATTGCCTGTGTAAAGAATCATACCTGCACCAACTGAAGCAGGAATATTAGGCATAATTCTTATTATAGGAAAGTTGCCCTCACACATTTCTTCTAAATCACAAAGCTTTACGCCTGCCGCCATTGAAACAATTACAAAATGGTCTTTTCTTGCTTTAAAAACAGGTGCTAATTCGCTACATACAGATTTTAAAACCTGTGGCTTAACACCCAAAAATATAAAGTCACATTCCTCTGCAACTGCTTTTGCAGTAGTAACATTAACACTATTTTTGTCTGCAAATTCTTTTGCTTTTTCGCTATCAGCATCAGAAACATAAACAAAGTTACCGCCGATTGAGTTTGCCGCAGCAATCGCCAAAGCACCACCCATATTTCCACAACCGATAAAACCTATTTTTTTACTCATAATGTTCACCCTAACGAATTTGTCCGTCACCTTTAATTATATATTTATATGTTGCGAGTTCTTCTAAGCCCATTGGTCCTCTTGCGTGGAGCTTCTGAGTAGAAATACCCATTTCGCAACCAAGACCGAACTCACCACCGTCTGTAAAACGTGTTGAAACATTGACATAAACAGAAGAAGAATCAACGCCTTTTACAAATTTGTCGGCAGTTTCTTTATTTTCGGTAACAATCGCTTCGCTGTGCATTGTTGAATGAAGAGATATATGCTCTATTGCTTCATTTACATCTGCTACAACCTTGACTGCTAAAATATAATCTAAAAATTCTGTATCAAAATCATTTTCTCCTGCGTTTTTGCCATCAATGATTTTTGATGCTTTTTCACAAAGGCGAAGCTCAACCTTATTTTCATTTCTGTTGTCAACAAGTCTTTCTTTAACTAAAGGTAAAAACTCATTGGCAATTTTCTCATTAACAAGTAAAACCTCCATTGCATTACAAACGGATGGTCTGCTCGTTTTCGCATTTTCAATTATATTAAGAGCTTTATTAAAATCTGCATCACAATCAACATAAATATGACAAATACCAGTACCAGTCTGAATACAAGGTACCTTTGCATTTTCTGTAACTGCTTTTATAAGTCCTGCACCACCACGTGGAATAAGCAAATCAACAAGACCAACAGCATTCATTAATTCATTTGCACTTTCTCTTGTTGTATCCTGAACGAGATTAATAAGTGTTTCTGGAAGGTTTAATTCCTTCAAGCCCTTGCGCATAGCATTAACTATTGCATTAGCAGAGCTGAACGCCTCTTTACCACCGCGAAGCACACAAACGTTACCACTTTTAAGCGCTAATGCAGCAGCATCTGAAGTAACATTTGGTCTGCTTTCATAAATAATAGCAGTAACACCCATAGGAACAGTAGTTTTTTCAATTACAATTCCATTTGGTCTTTCTACCCTGTTTAACACCTTACCAACAGGGTCTGGTAAAGCCACAACCTCTCTTATGCCGTTTGCCATACTTTCAATGCGCTCTTTTGTTAAAGCTAATCTGTCAAGCATAACATCCGAAATTGTGCCTTTTGCTCTTTCCAAATCGCTTTTATTAGCTGTAAGAATTTCATCTGTATTTTCAATTAATGCATCTGCCATTTTAAGAAGAGCATTATTCTTTTCTTCTGTAGAAAGTGAAGCAAGTAATGTTTTAACCTTTTTTGCTTCGATTAAAATTTCGTTTGTAGTTATCATTATTTACACCTGAATCTTGTACCAATTTTTTTACCGTCGACTATATCATAAAGCACACTTGGATTTGCACCATTTGCAATAACCATTTCTGTGCCTTTTTCTAAGCACAACTTTGCAGCATTAAGCTTTGTAGCCATACCACCAGTGCCAAGTGAAGAACCCTTGCCACCACCCAAAGCTTCAATCTCTGGTGTAATTTCGGTTACAAGTGATATAAGCTCTGCTGTTTCGTCTTTATGTGGGTCTTTTGTATAAAGACCATCAATATCAGAAAGAAGAATCAACATATCTGCTTTCATACTAACAGCCACTATAGCACCTAATGTATCGTTGTCACCAACTGCAATTTCCTGAGTAGAAACTGTATCGTTTTCGTTAATAATTGGTAAAACATTAAGTTCTAAAAGTCTGTTCATTGTATTTTGTATGTTATGGTAGCGTTCGTTATCTTCTAAATCAAGACCTGTTAAAAGTATCTGAGCTACTGTGTGATTATACTCTGAAAAAAGCTTGTCGTATGTATACATAAGCTCACACTGACCTACTGCAGCTGCCGCTTGCTTTGTCGGCATATCCTGTGGTTTTTCTTTTAAAGAAAGCTTTCCAACACCCATACCAATAGCACCAGAAGACACTAAAATCATTTCGTGACCTGCATTTTTAAGGTCGCTTAAAACCTTACAGAGCTCTTCTACGTGACGAATATTTATATTACCTGTGCTATGTGCTAAAGTCGATGTGCCGACTTTTACTACTATTCTCATTCTTCTGATTCCTCTTTTTCTGTACCTGAACCAGTACGTTCTTTTAATTTACCTGCTCTTGAAACAGCAAGATCTTCCATCATCTGCTCACGAACCTTACCATTAACATTGAAGAACATCAAAGAAAGACCTTTACATGTTCTGCCTATTGCAGGTGCCAATGTAAACACAGTCCAGATAGCCTGTAGCATTTTAGGGTCTGTCTGTGGAATAACAACTCCGTGTGAGTTAAGTAGTGGCTGATATTTAATTGCAGCAATAATAAATCCACTTAAAATTGAAGAGACATTGTTACCAACCAATGTAATATAACCCATTGCGGCACTCATCATACCCTCGTTACGAATACCGGTTTTCCACTCAACGTAATCGTACATATCCCCTGTAAGAGCAGAGTTACAATATCTCTGAACGCTGTTCATCGCACCTGCTAAAGTAAGCTCAATTACAATAATTATAAGGTTAACCATTGTATTTTCTGTAGGCGCGTAACCTATTAAAAACATCACAAGATAAACTACACCACAATAAAGATAGCTTAAAACCGCAAGGTTTTTAAGACCAATTTTCTTGGTCCACTTTGTTGCAAATGGCAAAACGAAATAACTAGGAAGTCCTGTAAATATGCCAGAAATGGCAGCATTTGAAAGCTTACCTGTACAGTTAAGCCAGAAATAGTTTGAAACGTTCTGACCAACAGCTTTACCCATACCAAAGAAGTTTTTAATAAGTAAAACCCACATTGGTCTGCAAGAAGCAACCTGTTTTACAGACTTGAATACAGATGTGTTGTTCATTTCTTCACGAGAAGCAAGAGGCACACGTTCTTTTAGAGTAAAGAAACCATATACTCTGAATATGATTACCATTGCAATAAAAATAAGTGCACCGCCTAAATAAATGCTCCTTGTTGGTATCGTTCTTGGTAAATAGTCAACGAAAAATGGGAACAGCGACGGCAACCACACACCTAACAAATCGGCGTAGGTATCTGTTGCAATAAGCTTATTTCTTTCATTAACATTTGGTGTTAAATTGTAAAGAATTGCAGTATATGCCGGTGAATAAAATGAGTTAGAAATAGAACCAATATACTTTATAAAGAAAAACCACACAAATAGTGCAACCTGTGAAAGCCCTTGTGGCAAAATCCATGGAACAAGGTTAGAAAAAATCCAGAATGGTAATGTCAGAATAAAATATGGTCTTACTCTACCCCAACGTGTACGTGTTCTGTCTAATATAGGACCAGAAATAGCGTTATCAAATGTATCAAGAATACTGCACACTGAATCTGCAAGGCTTAATGTAACCGGACTTACACCCTGGAAAGTAGTGTTATAGAAAAACATATTGTTACCAGAGAAGGTTTCCCAGTTTTTATCACCAAAACCAGAAATTATGTAAGCAGCCATTTCTCTTGGACCTAAATATTCTTTTTCCTGTTGCATTTTTTGCTTTTCAATATCCTCTTGAGAAATCTGAGTATTTATTGATACTGTATCTGCCATAAGAACTCACCACCTGTCTAATATTTTAAAAAATCTTTTAATTCTCTTTTTAGTCTTGCTACTGGTAATCCAACAACATTAAAGTAGTCACCGTCTATACCTTTGACTAAAAGACCACCTTTGCCCTGAATCCCATAGCTACCAGCCTTGTCATATACCTCGCCAGAGTCAATATATTCATAAATTTCCTCATCACTCAACTCATAAAATGTTACTTTTGTTTCCTGACTGAAGGTCTTTTGCTTTTCACCTTTTATTATTGTAACACCAGTAAAAACCGAGTGTGTATTACCACTCAAAGCACGAAGCATTGAAAAGGCATCTTCTCTTGATTTTGGTTTGCCTAAAACATTATCCTCATGGCAAACTATTGTATCCGCCGAAACAATTATCTCATTTTTGAACTGTTCTTTAACAGCCTCACCCTTGATTTTTGAAAGATATTCAGCAATTTCTCTGCCTACTAAGCCATCCTTTATTGTTTCATCGCAGTCGCAGGGATTTACAATTATATCTTCTGTTATCATTTTTATAAGTTCTTGTCTTCTTGGAGAAGCAGAGGCAAGTATGATTTTCATTCAAATCCCCACTTTCTATGTATTTTAATTTTGTGTATTAATTAGCATTACATCAATGAAATATATTTTTTAAGAGTATTAAGCCCCCACTCACAAGCCATTCGTGGTTCTTCATGACCTTCAAACTCCAAGGTTACAAAATAATCATACCCTGCATTTTTTGCAAGTGAAAGACATTGGAACACTGGTACATCACCGTGACCTAAAATTGCACCTCTTAAATGATTACCACCGCGAGTAGTAAAGAAGCCGTCTGCCGGTGCTATATTGTTACCACTTTTAATGTGGAAATCTTTAGCATGAACAAAAGATACATAAGGCATAAGCTTACCAAATGCAACTATTGGATTTTCATCTGCACAAAGGAAGTTACCCATATCAAGAAGCAAACCAAAATTACTGTTATTAACACCTGTTACAATTTTTTCTACTCTGTCACTATCCTGACAGAAGTATCCGTGATTTTCCATCATAGTACGTATACCTTTTGTTTTAGCGTACTCAGTAACAGCCTTGCAACCCTTTATTAAATAAGGTAACGCTTCTGTGAAACCGTTTGTTTTTCTGTCTTCACCCTGAAAACCTGAAGTACCGTCGTGGCGCATACCTGTTACACCTAAGGCACTTGCAACATCAACTTCATATTTGAGACGTTCAATTTCTTTTTCAATATCATTATTTAAAAAGTCTGCACCAATAGAATACTGAACAGGAGTAATCCCCACTCTTTTACATTCTTCGTTTAATTCCTTTGCATATTCTATTTTATCTTTATTTTCTGGTGGATTGATTTCTGCAAATTCAATTCCATCGAAACCAATTTCCTTTGCTATTTTTATGAGGTCTTTTTCAGTTACTCCGTTTTTACCAACAAGACCAGAAAGACTATATGTACTAACAGAAAATTTCATAAAAGTATACTCCCTTTCCATTTTTTTTGCATTGTTTTATGCTTTTCCCCGTATTATTATATTAGGGGAGGCGATTTTTTGAAAATTGAAGCCATAAGCGACGAAAAAATCCTCGTTGCTCTTTCAGATAAAGATATGGATGAGCTCCAGATAACGTATGACGAAATGGACTACTCAAATATAGAAACAAGACGAGTTATATGGACCATATTAGACGAAGCAAAGCGTTCTTTAGGCAAACCCCTTGACACTGACGGAAAAATCCTGATAGAAGTAACGCCTAGCGATGACGGCGGCTGCATTATGTGTTTTACTTCTATGCCATCTGCTGATTACAAATCCAGAAAAAAGCTTGTTATGAAAAAAGAGGTAGAGCCACTGCTTTTTAAAACGCTTAACGAAGATGCGTTTTTGGATGCACTCGAAATTCTTAAACCTCTGACGGATTTATATAAAAACTTTCATATTTATCTTTACAAAAACAACATTTATTTTATAATTTACCCCGAAATATCAAAAGCTGATAAAATCGCTTACATATTAAGTGATTTCGGCGATGTTCTTTTCGGAGAAGTTGAGCTTTTAAGTCATATTTTTGAATATGGCTCAAGACTTTAAAAGCTCTATAGCTTTTTTGACATCTGGTGACTTGAATATGTAACTACCAGCAACTAAAACATTAGCTCCGGCTTTTTTACAAAGTGTGGCAGTTGTATCATCAACACCACCATCAACCTGAATATCTACATTTAAACCTTGTTTTTCAATTTCCTGCCTTAGTTCTGTTACCTTTGGCAACATATCGTGCATAAAGCTCTGACCACCAAAGCCTGGTTCAACTGTCATAATAAGAACCATAGAAATATCTTTAAGATAAGGAAAAACTACATTTATTGGTGTATTCGGTTTTACCACAAGTGCCGCTTTTTTGTTGGCACTTGTTATTTTTTTTATAGTTTGCCCTATATCACTGTTACTTTCAACGTGAAATGAAATTAAATCCGCGCCTGCTTTAACAAACGCATCAATATAATCAATAGGATTACTAATCATCAAGTGGCAATCAAAAACTGCATTTGTCACTTTTCTTATAGACTGAACAACAGGAACACCTATAGAAATATTCGGTACAAAGTGACCATCCATAACATCAATATGAATATACTGGGCACCAGCCTCAGTAACCTTTGTAATTTCTTCTGCCAATTTACCATAGTCTGCTGCAAGAATTGAAGGTGAAACTATAATTTTGTCACTCATAAAATAATACCCTTCTCTTTCGAAATAATTCTTGATACTTCTCTGTCTTTTGCAATCTGATTTCTTAATTCATCTAAATTATTAAACTTCATTTCTTCACGGATTTTTTTCAGAAGATGAACATTTATATTTTTATCATATAAATCACCGTCAAAACCAACAATATTTGTCTCGCTTCGCTCTTTAGAAAAGCCCTCTATCGTTGGCCTTACACCAACATTTGTTACTGATGGATATTTTTCCCCATCAATGACTGAATACGAAGCATAAACACCATATTCAGGAATAATAAAATCTTCTGTAAAAAACTGATTTATCGTAGGTGAGTCAATCGTTCTACCACGTGCATCACCATGAACTACCAAAAAGTCGTAAGAAAACTCTCTGCCCAACATATTATTGGCATCTTCAATGTTCCCATTTCTTATCGCGTTTCTTATTCTTGTTGAAGAAACCGGCTCACCTTTATACTCAACAGGTTCACTTACCAAAAGCTCTATATTTTCTTTATCACAAAGAGCTTTTAATTTTTCAGTATTACCAGAAGCTTTAGCGCCGAAATGATAATTAAAGCCACAAGAAAGAACAGACGCTCCGATTTTTTTTACTATTACTTCGTAAAAGAATTCTTCATAAGTAAGGCTCATTATATCTGAAAAGTTTATTACTGTTGCCTCTACGCCCCATTCTCTGAGCAATTTTCTTTTATTATTTTCTGTTATTAATTCACCGGGCGACTTACTTTTCAGCACCTTTTGGGGATGCTCATTAAACAAAAGCACCTGTGGTTTTCTATTACTTGCAATAGCATTTTCTATAACCTTTTTATGACCTATATGAAAGCCATCAAAAGTACCCAGTGCTAACGCTATTCCATTTTTATTTTCACTCATAAATATCTCCTGAACAGATATTTCTATATTATATTTATCTTTCTACATATACCCTTTTCACATTAAGGCTTTCACTATTCTCAAGTGATTCACCCAAACCTAAAAACTCATTCTCACAATAAACTCTTATAAGTCCCAATGGCACCTCGCCCTTTATTCTTTGCTTTAAGAGCTCACCGCCATTTTTAAAGCGTACGCCTTGTGGTTTGGTGACACTTATTTTAGGATATTCTGAAAGAATTTTATCAACAGGAATAATAACTTTTTCTAATTCGTTATTATCTCTGTAATTTTCTAATTCATGTAATGTGATACAATCACTTTCACTTATTCCACAAGCAAAGCTTCTGTTCAAAGATGTCATAACAGCACCTGTTCCCAAAGCCTCACCTATATCATAAATAAGCGAACGGATATAAGTACCACTTGAACATTCTGTGTAAAGAGAAAACTCATTTTCTGATATTTTTTCCACTTCAAGCTCAAAAATTTCACATTCACGTTCTTCTCTTTCAACCTCTACACCCTGACGTGCAAGCTCATAAAGTCTTACACCATCTTTTTTTAATGCAGAGTACATCGGTGGAACTTGTTTTATTTTACCCTTAAATTGTGGTAATACCTTTAAAACATCATCATAAGAAGCGGTTTTTCCGCTTTCTTCGGTAACAGTACCCCAAATATCAAGAGTATCTGTAACAAGCCCTAATCTGAATGTTGCTTTATATGCTTTTTTATGTGTCGGCAAAAGCTCTATAAAACGTGTAGCACCACCCAAAGCAACAGGTAAAACACCTGTTGCCATAGGGTCTAAAGTGCCTGTGTGACCACATTTCTTTTCACCGACAATTCCTCTGACACGCTTTACTGCTAAAAACGATGTCATATTTTCTTCTTTTTTTAAAGGAATTATACCAGTCATATTTTAACATCCTAATGAAAGCTTTATTGACTCTAAAATTCTACTTTTAGCTGTTTCATAATCTTCTTTCACTTCACAACCTGCAGCACCTGCGTGACCGCCGCCACCAAGTCTTGCACAGATTTCCGAAGCATCTATGTCGCCTTCAGTTCTTACTGAAATACCAAAAGCGCCATTTTGTTTTTCTTTTATAACTGCACCAACTAAAACGCCCTCTATCTGACGTGGTAATGCAGTTATAGGGTAACATTCGTGCTCGTTTGAACCACTTTCCTCATACATTTTCTGAGTAATGGTTATAATTGCACATTTGTCGTCAAAATGATATTCAAGAGTTTTTCTTGCCAATAAATCAAGCTCTAAAAAGCTTTTCGATTTAGTTTCAAACATAACCTTGTTAATCATTTTTGTATTAACACCAATATCTACAAGCTCAGCCACAGCTCTGAATGTTTTGGCGTTTGTATTCTGATAACGGAAACAGCCTGTATCTGTAGAAATACCTGTATAAAGACAATTTGCAATATACTCATCAATTTCTACCTGGAGCTTTTTTATAACTTTAAAAACGATTTCACATGCTGCCGCACGGTCCTGTAAAAGTAATTTTTCTGCAAAATAAGCATTTGACATGTGATGGTCAATGCAAAGGTTTATTTTGCTACCATACTCTTCTGCCAAATCACCCAAAAGATGAACATCAGCAACATCGACTGCAACGACGAATGGGTTTTCACCCACATCGTCATTTTCAAAGCCTTTTAACATATAAGAAAAATCTTTAGTTACTTCATCACTGCATTTAAAAGCTCTTTTCTTGCCCATTTTTTTGAGCGCAGCCATTAATGCAAATGCACTGCCTAATGTATCGCCATCTGGGTGCTCGTGTGATAAAACAAGAAAATTGTCATTCTCCTTTAAAATCTCCACACATTGCTTAAGGTCAATAACCATATCTGACTTCCTTTCAAATTAGTCGTCTTCTGATGAGTTGTCTACTAAGCCTTCTAATTTTTTTGCGATATTCATACCATATTCAATAGAGTCATCAGCAATGAATTTTAGCTCAGGAGCTTTTCGCAAACGGAGCCTCTTGCTTACTTCTCTACGAATAAGACCCGAAGCATTTGTTAATGCTTTAGTAGCCTGCTTTGCAACATCAATGCCTTCAATTGCACTTACATACGCCTTAACATAAGAAAGGTCGCCTGTTACTTCTGCTCTTGAAATGCTTATAAGATGCTCAGAGAGTCTTGGGTCTTTAAGCTCTCTTATAATTGCGGCAAGCTCTCTTTTAATATCTTCTGCCGCACGGTCTTGTTTATATGTGCCCATATAAAATTCTCCTTCCGTAAGAATTTTTATAATGAGAATTAATCTTGGTATTCTTCAACGATATAAGCTTCTAAAATGTCGCCCTCTTTAATATCATTAAATCTTTCAAGTCCTATACCACATTCGTAACCAGTTGCAACTTCTTTAACGTCATCTTTAAATCTTCTCAAAGATGCAATTTCGTCTTCAGAAATAACAATACCATCACGAACAACACGGATTTTTGAGTTTCTTGTAATTTTACCATCTATAACGTAAGAACCTGCAATCATCCCTGAAGATGAAAGCTTGAATACGCTTCTTACTTCTGCTTTACCCATTTCAACATCTCTGTATTTAGGAGCAAGCATACCCTTAATAGCAGCTTCAATTTCTTCGATACAATCGTAAATAACTCTATACATTCTCATTTCAACGCCATCACGCTCAGCATTGGCAACCGCAACTGCATCAGGACGAACATTGAAGCCAACGATGATAGCATTTGATGCATTAGCAAGCATAACGTCTGATTCGTTTACAGCACCAACACCACCGTGAATAACTCTTACACGAACCTCGTCGTTCGAAAGCTTCTCAAGGCTCTGACGAACTGCTTCTACTGAACCCTGAACGTCAGCCTTAACAATAACATTAAGGTCTTTAAGTTCACCAACATTAATTGAATCAAAGAGAGTGTCAAGAGTAACCTTCTGGAATGACTTGAATTGTTCTTCTTTGTTATGTTGTTTTCTTTGTTCAACAAGCTCTCTTGCAAGCTTTTCATCAGATACGCAGTCAAATTGGTCGCCACCAACAGGCACTTCTGCAAGACCTGTAATTTCAACTGGAACAGATGGACCTGCTTCGTCTACTTTTCTACCTTTATCGTCTGTCATAACACGAACTCTACCAACTGCAGTACCTGCAACGATAATATCACCAGTTTTAACAGTACCATTCTGAACGAGTAATGAAGCAACAGGACCACGGCCCTTGTCAAGTCTTGCTTCTATAACAATACCCTTACCAGCTCTGTTAGGATTAGCTTTTAATTCTTTCATTTCAGCAACGAGAAGAACTGATTCAAGAAGCTTATCAATATTCATTCTTGCTTTAGCTGAAACAGGAACGCAGATAACGTCACCGCCCCATTCTTCAGGAATGAGCTCGTGCTCTGTTAACTGTTGCATAATTCTGTCTGGAGAAACGTCTGGTTTATCCATTTTATTAATAGCAACAACAACGCTTACACCAGCAGCTTTAGCATGGTTAATAGCTTCGATTGTCTGTGGCATAATACCGTCGTCAGCAGCAACAACCAAGATTGCAATATCAGTAGCCATTGCACCACGAGCACGCATAGCAGTAAATGCTGCGTGACCAGGAGTGTCAAGGAATGTAATATCCTGACCATTAAGATTTACTCTGTAAGCACCAATATGCTGAGTAATACCACCAGCTTCTGTTTCTGTAACAGAAGTGTTTCTGATAGCGTCAAGAAGTGAAGTTTTACCATGGTCAACGTGACCCATAACAACTACAACCGGACTTCTTGGAAGAAGGTCTTTTTCATCATCCTTACTATCATCAATAATTCTGTCTTCAATAGTAACAACAACTTCCTTTTTAACCTTTGCACCAAGCTCTGTTGCAACAATTTCTGCTGTATCGTAGTCGATAATTTCATTTACAGAAGCCATTACGCCGAAAGCGAAAAGCTTTTTAATAACTTCAGCTGCTGTTCTTTTAAGCATAGCAGCAAGGTCACCAACACTGATTTCTTCCGGAACAGTAATAACAAGAGTTTTCTTTGCTCTTTCTGCTTCGATTCTCTTAAGTCTTTCTGCTTCAGTTTCTTTTTTGCCTGAGCGCATACCTTGTTTTCTGTATTGCTGACTCTTCTGTTTTAATTTTTGTTTATTTGAATTATTGTCATTCATTGAGTGTGCCGGAGCAATGTTTTCATATTTTTCATTGTACTTTTCAAGCTCAACGTTGTTAGCACGAGTATCAATGCTGACTCTTTCGCCCTTTGTTCTTGACTGCATTGGGCCATCGTCTTTTTTCTTTTCTTTCTTTTTGAAAGGATTGAGATTCGGCTCTTGGTTGGGCTTCTTTTCAGGAGCTTTTTCTGGCTTCTTTTCAGCCTTTTTATCATTCACTTTAGCATCCTTGTTCTGTTTTTCAGGTGCCTTTGCCTCTTCCTTCTTTTCAGGAGCCTTTTTACTTTCAGGCTTTTTATCCTCATTTTTAGCTTCTGCCTTTTTAGGTGCTTCTGCTTTCTTTTCAGGAGCCTTCTTTGGTTCTGCTTTCTTTTCAGCAGGCTTCTTTTCAGCTTTTTTAACAGGTTTTTGTGTTGCAAAATAATCGTTGAAATTTTCAACCTGATTTTCCTGTGTTAAAACATCAAAAATAATGTCAAGCTCTTTAGAGTCAAGAGCAGTCTGATTTTTCTTTGGTTCGTCAAAGAATTTTAAAAGAAGGTCTGTAATATCTTTTGCTGATTTATTAAAATCTTTAGCTACTTCGCCTAATTTGTATTTAACTACCATAGTTTACCTCCCCGAACATGGTTTCTAATTTTTCTTTAAATGATTTGTCTGTAACTGAAAGTACTGCTGATTTTTTTCCTATACCCTGATAAAAATCCTGCATTAAAAGCTGACTTTCTATAACGGGAATATTTCGATTACCATAGCTTGCTGCGTGTTTTATTTCGTTTTTTAATCTTTCTGACGCATCAGAAGAAAGAATAATTAACTCTGCTTTATCTTTTACAATGCTTTCAATTACAGCATCGTGACCGCACGAGAGTTTACCAGCTCTTCTTGAAAGCCCCAGAAAGCCCATAATTTCTTTTACTTCTGCCATTATTATAACTCCGAAACCAAGGCATTATAAACATCTTCTTCTATCTTCGTACTAAACGATTTTTCAAGACGTTTACTTTTCTGTGCCTTAGAAAGACATTCTTTACTATGGCAAATATATGCGCCTCTGCCAGATTTTTTACCAGTTAAATCTATACTGATTTCACCTTCAGGACTTTTAACAACTCTTATGAGTTCTTTTTTTGGTTTCATTTCGCCACAACCGAGGCATTTTCTTAAAGGAATTTTCTTTTCAGCCATTTCAGTCACCACAACAGCCCTTACTGACTTAGGGTGTTGCCTTTCGTATTACAAAATTATTGATTTTGTGGAACATAAAAACCGCTTTCGGGTTTAATATCAATTTTCCAGCCTGTAAGTCTTGCTGCAAGACGAACATTCTGACCTTTGTTACCGATAGCAAGTGAAAGCTGTGTGTCAGGAACAGTAACGTGACAAGCTTTTTCTTGTGTTTCATCGATTTCAACACTCAAAACTTCAGCAGGAGCGAGAGCCGCTGCAATAAATTTTGTTGGGTCTTCATCGTATACAACAACATCGATTTTTTCGCCACCGAGTGCTTCAACAATTGTAGCAACTCTTGCACCCTTAGGACCAATGCAAGAACCGATTGGGTCAACATTTTCTTCTTTTGAGAAGACAGCAATCTTTGTTCTTGAACCAGCCTCTCGAGAAACTGATTTAATTTCAACAAGTCCTTCATAAATTTCTGGAACTTCTGTTTCAAAAAGACGTTTTACAAGACCAGGATGTGTTCTTGAAATCATAGCCTTAGGACCTTTTTCAGTATCTCTCACGTCTACGATATAAACCTTTACAAGCTGACCGTCTTTGAATTCTTCACCTGGTACTTGCTCACCCTTTGGAAGAATTGCCTCTGCTTTACCAATTTCAAGAGTAACGTTACCTGTTTTAGGGTCAATTCTCTGAACCTTACCTGTTACTAATTCTTGTTGCTTACTCTGGAACTCTCTTAAAACAAGTCCACGTTCTGCATCACGGATACCCTGACGAATAACATTCTTTGCAGTCTGAGCAGCAATTCTACCAAATTGTTTTGTTTCTAAAACAACTTCTACAACATCGCCAACAAGTGCATTTTTCTTATACTTTACTGCATCCTCCTGACAGATTTCTGTAGTTGCATCCTGAACCTCTTCAACAACTGTTTTCTTTAAGTAAACACGAAGCTCGTATTTTTCTGGGTTACAGTCACAGAAAACAACGTCTGCTCCACCGTAATCTTTTCTTACTGAAGTAACAATTGCTGTGCAAACCTTTTCTAACAAGAAGTCTGCTGGAATACCTTTTTCTTTTTCGAGCATAAGAATTGCTTCAAAAAATTCTTTGTTCTGAGTTGATTTTTTTCTTGGTGCCATTTTTCCAATCAATCCTTTCGATTATTTGTATAGTTAAAAATTTATAAACAAAATTATATATTGAAATCGTCCAATTTCACAAAAGCGATTTCTTTCTTTTCTGCAGTCATTTCTATTTCATCCTCTAAAAGAATGGTAACTGCACCATTTTCATAACCAGTAAGAACGCCGTTAAATTCACGTCTGCCATCGCATGGACGAATGAGTCTTAAAATAACCTTTTCACCCATAGCATAATCAAAGTGAAAATCTCTTGTTAACTTTCTTTCAATACCAGGGGATGAAACCTGCAAGTTATATTGACGGTCAATTAAATCAGCATCGTCAAGCGGTTTGTCGATAGCGTGGCTCATATTAACACAATCGTCAATTCCAACGCCTTCTTCCTCTTTGTCGATTATGATTCTCAGATAATAGTTTGCACCCTCTTTTTCGAAGCAAACATCCCAGAGAACTAAACCTAATTCATCCGCATAGGGCTTAACTAAATCCCAAACAAGTGAAACTGTGTTTTTTGCCATGTAGCACACCTCTTTTCACATTCTCAATGTTTTTACAAATAAATGTGAGAGCAGGTCTCCCTGCTCTCACTCCTTGTTTGTATTCGTACGAGTTGATTATAGCATACTATTTCAGTAATTTCAAGTGTTTTTTGCAAATTAGTATAGCTAGTTGGCTAGTAGTCAGTAAGTCAGCTGTTACTGTTTAAATATTCTTTATATTCTTTTTTCATGTTTTTATCGCTAATAACATCTAAAACAGCACCAACAATAGCCACCGGAAGCCCAATAACATAAGGTACTACATTTAATTGTGCACTGCTATTATTAAGATAAAAACCAACTAATACAACAGCAAAACCAACCAAAGCAAGTATAGTTGAAATTTGTTTCATTTTGTATGTTTTTGTTTTTTCTTTTTTACATTTGTTTTTGAATTCTTTAAAGCTCATATTCTTTCCCCTTTTATAATAAACTAAATACCCACATTTTATGAGTATCCACAACAATTGTACACATTATAGATGTAAAAGTCAATACACATTTTAGGTGTATTGTAAAATTGTTTTGGCGATAATTATGCATTACAAACGCATTCGGGAGTTACGTGAAGACCACGATAAAACTCAAAAAGAAATTGCTGAACTTTTAAATACAACTCAGCAACATTACAGCAGAAAGAAAAACGGTTCAACCGAAATAACGGCTGACAGAATTATTATATTGGCAAAATTTTATAATGTCAGTACAGATTATCTTTTAGGGTAAAAAAATGAACAAAACAACTAAACACACCCGACCACTCATGGTCAGGTGTGTTTTTCTGTTTCCTGTTTCATGTTTTCTGTTTCCTAGTTCCTAGTTCCTAATTCCTAATTCCTAGTTCCTAGCCACTGACTACTGAACACCATATTTACGTTTCTTTCGTTCAGTTCTTCTTTTAATAGCGTCTTTTTCTGCCTTTTCTTTAGCACGTTTTTTCTTTTCGGCTGCTCTTTGTCTTAACATTAAGTTAATTCTGAAAAGAACTATTGTACCACCTACAACCTGAACGACATCGCACTTTGTTGCTTCTGCAAGCTTTGAAGCAATTTCCTTTGGTGTTTCTGGTGATGTTTCAAGATGCACTTTAACCTTGAAAAGCTCACGTGTATTAAAAGTTTCTTCTATCTGAGCAATTACCGCATCAGTAACGCCCTCTTTACCGATTTGAAAAATCGGGTCCAATCCATTTGCCTCTGCTCGTAACTGAGCACGTTGCTTACTTGTAATCATTATATTAACCTCGTTATTCTAATAAAACTCATTTTCAACCTATTAAGTGCTGAGTGCTGAGTGCAAAGTGATGAGTTGTGTGGGACCTGCGGTCGGCAATTATAATATTAATACTTGCAACTATTACAATAGCAACGCAGTTCCTCACCTCTTCACTATTCACTCTTATCTCTTACCTCACTTTGCTTCGCAATCAAAGTGACCATTTCGCTCCTTCTGGTGTATCAAGTATTTTTACACCCTTAGCAGTTAATTCATCACGAATTCTGTCAGCCTCTGCCCAGTTTTTGTTTTTCTTAGCATCGGCACGAAGTGCTAATTGCTCCTCAACGAATTTGCTGAATTCGTCATCTGCTACAGGAGCTGAAGCATCTTCTTTTTTATTTTCTTTTAACTTTTTAGCTTCGTCTAAAAGACTTAAAGATAAAACCTTATCAAAATCTGCAAGTAACGCTAATTTTGTTCTGTCATTTGTTTTAGCCTTTAATACATCGTAAAGAACTGTAACACCTAAAGAAGTGTTAATATCATTATCAAGTGCTGCCTTGAATTTTTCTGTTAATTCTTTTACTGCCACTTCATCAATCGCTTCATTTTCATTATCATTTAACGCGGCGATTTTTGAAATCAATTTATTGAAAGCACCCTGTGCATTATCAAGATTTTCGTAACTGAACACAAGAGATTTTCTATAATGTGACTGTAAGCAGAAAAATCTGTATGCCAATGGGTTATATCCTTTTTCTTCGAGTAATGAAACAGTTAAAAATTCACCTGTTGACTTACTCATTTTGCCACTGTTTGTGTTAAGGTGAAGCACATGGAACCAGTAATTACACCACTTATGACCGATATATGCTTCACTTTGTGCAATTTCGTTTGTGTGGTGAGGGAATGCATTATCAATACCACCACAGTGAATATCAAGATGCTCGCCCAAATGCTTTAAGCTAATTGCTGAACACTCAATATGCCAACCAGGATAGCCAACACCCCAAGGTGAATCCCATTTTAAAGCTTGTTCTTCAAACTTTGATTTTGTAAACCACAAAACAAAGTCGTTTTTATTTCTCTTATTATTATCCTCTTCAACACCCTCACGAACACCAACCATAAGCTCTTCGCTGTCGTGCTTGTTGAATACGTAATATTCATCTAATTTTGAAGTATCGAAGTAAACATTACCACCGGCAATATAAGCAAAGCCTTTTTCAATAAGACCTTCTACCATTGTAATGAATTCTGCTATGCAGTTTGTTGCAGGTTCAACTACATCAGGCTTTTTGATATTAAGCTTTTTACAATCCTCGAAGAATGCATCAGTGTAAAATCTTGCTATATCCATAACAGATTTATTTTCTCTTTTTGCACCCTTAACCATTTTATCTTCGCCTGTGTCAGCATCTGAAGAAAGATGACCAACATCAGTAATATTCATTACTCGTTTTACATCATAGCCAGAATAGCGAAGATATTTTTCTAAAATATCCTCCATAATATAGCTACGAAGATTACCAATATGTGCAAAGTGGTAAACTGTAGGACCGCAAGTGTACATATTCACTTTACCGGGTTCATTTGTTTTAAAATCTTCTTTTTTATGTGAAAGTGAGTTATAAAGTTGCATTTTACCCTCCAAGGCAACAAAATTTTTTATTTAGAAAAATCAATAATCTTTATTGATTGTTTAACGTAAATTACGCCTGAAATTACACAAAGAACTGCAGTAATTCCTAAAAGTATATTAGAAACAATTTGTAATGGGAAGCTTTGTGGCAAAATACCACTATCGAAAAGCTCTGCCATAATCATAATTAAAATTGAGAAAACCATTTGTGAAACGGTTTTTAATTTACCATAGAAGTTTGCAGGAATAACAACGCCCTGTGCAGTTGCTACTAATCTGAATGATGTAATAGTAAACTCTCTTAACAATACTATCATAATTATCCAGATATTGCAAAGACCAAATTGCATAAAAGCAAGAAGTGCTGCCGTTGTTAGAATTTTATCAGCAACAGGGTCAGCTAATTGTCCAAAAACAGTAACAATATTATTTTTTCTTGCAATTTTACCATCAAGAAAATCGGTAATTGCACCAACTGCAAACACTATTAAACCTATTAAAAAGTGGTGTGGAATATCTGCTAAAAACAACGCAAGAAATATTGGTGT
Source organism: uncultured Clostridia bacterium (assembly GCA_937916395.1). Lineage (GTDB taxonomy): Bacteria > Bacillota > Clostridia > Oscillospirales > Acutalibacteraceae > DTU089. The sequence continues at coordinate 106,992 of CALFTN010000059.1, forward strand.
GAGAATAATTCTTACTATCGTCAATTGATTTGGTACGTTCATTTTCATACTGCTTCTCCTATAAGCGAATATTCATCCTTGTCAAAAATTTCAACAGGAACAATTTCGCCAACTTCTATTTCGTAGCCTGATGTGAAAACAATATTGTTATCAATTTCAGGTGCATCCATATAAGTTCTGCCATAATAACTGTCAGAATATGAGTCGTAGCCATCAACAATTACATCGTATGTTTTTCCCATAAAGCTTTCGAGCTTTTCGTCGTTGATTCTGTATTGTTGCTCCATTATTATATCTGCTCTGTTTAAGGCAACTTCTTTTTCTATTTGCTCTGGTAAATCGTAAGCAGGGGTATTTTCTTCCCTTGAATAACTAAAGCACCCCACTCTGTCTAACTTCATTTCATTTACAAATTCTGAAAGAGCTGTAAAATCCTCGTCTGTTTCGCCAGGGAAGCCTGTAATAAATGTTGTTCTTATTACAACATCTTCAATTTTTTCTCTTAATTTATTAATCAAAGCTGTGAGAGCTTCTCTGTCACCTGGTCTGTTCATTAATTTTAAAATTTTGCCACTTACATGTTGCATTGGCATATCAATATAATGACAAACCTTTTCATTTCTGTTTATTGCATCAATCAATTCGTCAGTAATTCTTTCTGGGTAGCAATAAAGAAGTCTTATCCATTTAAGATTTTCAATTTTGTTAAGCTCATCTAAAAGCTCTGGTAATTTTAAAGCCCCATAAAGGTCTTCACCATAGCGTGTTGTATCCTGAGCGACTAAAATCAACTCTTTAACACCCTTTTCACAAAGAGCCTTTGCTTCGTCTAAAACATCTTCTATTTTACGGCTTCTGAATTTACCACGAATGGATGGAATCGCACAATAAGAGCAACAGTTTGAACAACCGTCTGCTATTCTTAAATATGCAAAATATTCTGGTGTAGTTAAAATTCGACCACCCTCAAGTGGCATTTCTTCTTTATTTGGGAAAGAAGAATATTGTTCACCATCTAAAACGCTGTCGCATGCTTTAACAATGTCATCATTTGCACCAATACCAATAACTGCATCTACTTCAGGTATTTCAGAGAAAATTTCATCTGCATAACGCTGTGCCATACAGCCAGTTACAACAACTTTTTTCAAAAGTCCGTCTTCTTTGTAATCAATCATTTCTAAGATGCTGTCAATAGATTCTTTTTTTGAGTCTTCTATAAATGCACATGTATTAACTATAACTACATCCGCTTTTTCAGCCTCATCAACGAGAATATATCCAGCATCAACTAACTTTTTAAGCATAATTTCTGCATCTACCTGATTTTTAGGACAACCAAGACTTATCATTCCGACTGTTTTTGCCATTGTAACACCTCATATTATTAGAAATCATCATCAACTATTATATTAATTTCAAATTCTGAAAATGCTGACTTTATATCACTCCACGAATATCCCATTCGCTGAAGTTTTGCAATAAAACGCTTTTTTGTTTTTTCATCTTTAAAGCCATTAGAAAATTTTGTGCTTAACATTTCTATAATACGCTGAATTGGCTCATTGTCAAGAGTTTTTGTAACATTTTCTATAATTTCACGGTCAATTCCCTTGAGTTTTAATTCTGTAGAAATACGCCTTATATCGAATTTTTTTGTTTCCAAAAGATATTTTGCATACATTCTTGCAAATTCTTCATCATTAAGATAACCAAAATATGAAAGCTTTTCTATTGCTCTCTGAGAAGCTTCATCACCATATTTTGTCTTCAACTTGTAAAAAAGCTCTTTTTTTGCATAAGAACGTCGTGTAAGATAGTCTAACCCTTTCTCATAAGCAAGGCGAAAGCCTGCCTCCTCTTTTAAGGAAGCAAGCTCTTCTTCTGTTATACTTTCGCCATCTTTAAAACCATTCTGATGCCAATAGTCATCATAAACAGTAAGGACATATTCATTATCTATGTAAATATGTATTTTATTGCCGTTACCAGCTTTAGATTTTATTACCATAATAAACCTTTATTAGTCTTCGTCTACTGCAATATCTATTTTTGCTCTTGCTTTTTCTTTTGTTACCGGTTCACTTGCAGGAGCTGGTGCCGCAGCACGTGCAATAGGATTTCTGGCAGACATCATTTCTTTCAACTTTTCACGAACCTGTTTTTCAATATCATCTGCAAACTCAGGGGTGTTGCGGATATACTCTTTAACATTGTCTCTACCCTGGCCAAGTCTTTCCTCACCATAGTAGAACCAAGCACCACTTTTTCTGATAATTTCCATTTTAACAGCCAAGTCGAGAATTTCACCATCTTTAGAAATACCCTGGCCATACATAATGTCAAATTCTGCTTCTTTGAATGGTGGCGAAACCTTATTCTTAACAATTTTCGCTCTTGTACGAGAACCAATAAATTCGTTACCAGCACCCTTCAACTGCTCAACTCTTCTTACATCTATACGGATTGAAGAATAGAATTTCAAAGCTCTACCACCGGTTGTAACTTCAGGGTTACCATACATAACACCAACCTTTTCACGAAGCTGGTTAATAAATATAATAACAGTATTACTTTTTGCTACTGCACCTGTTAATTTTCTTAAAGCCTGTGACATAAGACGAGCATGAAGACCAACGTGAGAATCGCCCATTTCACCTTCAATTTCTGCTTTAGGAACGAGTGCTGCAACTGAGTCAACAACAATAACATCAAGTGCACCAGAACGTGCAAGGTGCTCAGTAATTTCTAATGCCTGTTCACCATCATCTGGTTGAGAAACCAAAAGCGAATCAATATCTACACCTAAAGCTGCAGCATAAACAGGGTCAAGAGCGTGTTCTGCATCAATAAATGCTGCCTCGCCACCTAATTTTTGTGCTTCTGCAACAACGTGAAGTGCAAGAGTTGTTTTACCTGAACTTTCAGGACCATAAATCTCAATAATTCTACCTCTTGGGAGACCACCGATACCTGTTGCAACGTCAAGAGAAATTGAACCAGTAGAAATTGCTTCAACAGCCATAGAAGCATTTTCACCAAGGCGCATAATTGCACCTTTACCAAAACTTTTCTCAATCTGACCTAACGCCATTTCTAAAGCTTTACTTTTGTTATCCATTTTTTCTGCCATTTGAGTTTCTCCTTAATATATAAAGTTTTTCGTTATTTTGTTCGCACAAATGTTCGTCGATGAAGCCATTATAAACGATATTTTCTGAAAAATCAAGCAATTTTAGAAAAATATTTAAGATTTTTTTATGTTTTCTTGTGCTAAAATGCAAAATTTATTAAAAACAATAAAAAAACTCTTGCAATCCTAGAACAAAGATGGTATTATACTTGCGTTGCTCTATCACTAGAGCTAAATTACCTAAAATTTTTAGAAGGAGGTGCAGCTCAATGGCAAAATGCGAATTTTGTGGTAAAGACGTTGCTTTCGGTATTAAGGTTTCTCACTCACACAGACGTTCAAACAGAACTTGGAAACCAAACGTAAAAAGAGTTAAAGCAGTTGTTAACGGTTCTCCACGTAGAGTATATGCTTGCACACGCTGCTTGCGCTCCGGTAAGGTTACACGCGCTGTTTAATGCACGACGCGAACTTACTGTTTTATTAACAAAGCAATAAGCATGAAGTATAGCCACGAAGCGTTAGTTTCGTGGCTTTGCTTTTTCGCAAATTAAATAAATTGTAAATATTTAAATTGTATAAACATTCCTATTGAATTTAACATTGTTTTACAGTATAATTAATTATATATCGACTTAAATTAATATATGAAAGGATACTTTGATGAAGAGATTTAGAGTTTTTTCAATTTTTCTTGTATCACTTTTAATCTTATCTGCGTTAGTTTTACCAAATACACCTGAGGTTGAGGCTCTCCAGCTACCAGTATATAAAAGTGATGTTCCAGAATTAGCAAAAGAAACTGATTTTAAATACAGAGTTCAGAACAATCGCATATATATCACTGATTACATAGGAACAGCTACAAAAATTATTATTCCTGAAAAGATTAACAATCTTCCTGTATTTGCAGTTGTTGCTAATACATTTGAAGAGGCAAATCTGGTTTATATAAAATTACCTGCTTCGCTTGGCGTTATAGGCAGCAACACATTTAACGAATGTGATACGCTCACAAGAATTGATGTTGATGAGAAAAACGAAAATTTCTGCTCTGTCGATGGTGTTGTTTACAGCAAGGACAAAACCCATCTTAAAGCTTTCCCTGCTGGCAGAGGTGGTAGCTTTACAATTCCAAACGGTGTAACTAAAGTAGAGAATTTTGCTTTTTACCGTTGCTATCAATTAGAAAATATTAATATGCATAACTCTGTTACAGAAATAGGCGAAAGAGCTTTTTCTTTCTGTTGGAATTTAAAAAGTGTCCGTTTCAGCGATAACTTAAAAACAATTGGTGCTTTGGCGTTTTCTCATTGCAACAACTTAACTGAGCTTCATTTACCTAAATCAATAACATCTATTGGTACTGATGCTTTTTTAGGAAAAATCAACTCTGATAACAGCTCTAAAGAATATTATCTCGTTGACGGTGTTTATGCACTTAAAGGCTCTTACCCAGCAAGATATATAAGGTCATTAGGTCTCAGTTACATCAACTCAAGCCCAACACTCACAAATGTTAAGGCTGGTGTTACTGTAACAGACGTAGAAAACATTATTCCTGATGGTTGTGAACTCAAAGTAGATATTCATCCACTCAGTTCAATTAATGCAGATTTTTCTAATCTCAAATACTCTGAGGGTTATGTTTTAGATATCTACTTATCTACAGTTGGTAATGTAAGTGTTCCTACCGGTAAATTCAAAATCAATTTTGATAACTCTAACAAAAACCTCGTTCCAACTGCTACAAAGGTGTTCGGTGTAAAAAATGGTAAGGTTGAAATTCTTACCAGTCAGCCAGCTTTAAAAACCGCAACATTTGAAACAAACACTCTTGGAACTTATGTCGTTCTTTTATCTAACGACTTTTCTTTAAAGGGTGACGCTAACGGCGACGGTATCGTTAACCTCAATGATGCACGAATTGCTCTTCTTGCTTCTGCAAATATAGTGAAGCTTACAGATGAGCAAGTTAAAGCTTGTGACTTTGTTACTACAGGTGCTGATAAAAATGTAATTACTACTGCAGACGCAAGAGCAATTCTTCGTTCTGTAGCTGGAATAGAATAAACAAATTTTGAGGAGGACTATATAATGATAGGACTTGGTAAATGGCAAGCAGATATTGACAACATTCTTTTTAAAGGTGCTGCAGTATTTACAATTGCGGATGAAAATGGCAACTACAAAATCGACCTCGAGCTTCCTGGTGAAGATTTAGGTGTTACTGACATTGATATTCAGAATATCGTTGAAGACGGTGACACTCTTACAGGTGAAGCAAAGGTTGACATTCTTCCAGGTAATAAGCCTTGTGAAATCTCACTTACTTTCTCTGGTGATGTTTGCAACGGCTTCTTGAAAGTTCCATTCATCGGTAAAATCAAGGTTAAAGACGCTAAGAAAATTGGCTGATTAATAAGCATAATTAAACCCCACAAGCAGATTTTACTCTGTTTGTGGGGAATTTTATTTTGTTGTTGCATTATTTATATAATGTGTGTTATACTATACTCGATTTCGAAAGTGAAAAAAATTTAAAGTTTCGAAAGCGGGTGTTGTAATGAAAAAAATTATAAGAAAACAATATTTAGACAGAATTATAAATTTAAAGGATACTCCTGATATAAAAATAATAACAGGTATTCGTCGTTCTGGTAAATCAAATTTGATGAATACCTATATTGATTATTTAAAAGAAAATTTCAATGATATAAATATTATTTTCATTGACTTTATGGATTTGGAATATGAACACATAAAAGAATACCACGCCTTACACAATTTTATTGAAAGCAAATATGATGAAACCAAATCCAATTATCTTTTTATAGATGAAGTGCAGATGTGTCCGAACTTTGAACTGACAATAAACAGCCTCTATTCAAAAAATAAATACGATATTTATATTACAGGTTCAAATGCTCTTTTATTAAGTGCCGATTTAGCAACACTTTTTACTGGCAGATATATCGAATTGCATGTTTTTCCATTCAGTTTTAAAGAATTCTGCGAATACAACTCTGATATTACTGATATTGACACATTATTCGACAATTATTTAATAAAAGGCGGATTTGCTGGTTCTTATGCTTATCGCACAGAATTAGACAGAAGTACCTATATAAAAGAAGTTTATGAAACTATTGTAAATCGCGACCTGATTCAAAAATACAATATGTCAGATACTGTTATATTGCAACAATTAAGTGAATTCTTAATGGATAATATAAGCAATTTAACTTCTCCGAATAAAATCAGCGATACACTTACATCTAATGATATTCCAACAAATCATGTTACTATAGGAAAATACATTAAATATCTTTGTAATGCTTTCATCTTCTATGATGTCAAACGATATGATATACGTGGCAAAAAATATCTTGAAAGCAGTGACAAATATTATTTATGTGATACTGGTATCCGCTATGCTATTTTAGGTAGCAGAAATATGGATTATGGCAGAGCTTATGAAAACATTGTATGCATAGAACTCTTACGCAGAGGTTATGATGTTTATATTGGTAAGCTCTATCAAAAAGAAATAGATTTTGTTGCTTTAAAAGGCAATGAAAAAATCTATATTCAGGTAAGTGATAATATTTCTGATGAAGATACTTTTAAAAGAGAGTACGCTCCACTTTTGCAAATAAAAGATGCTTATCCTAAAATAATAATCGCAAGAACAAAGCACCCTGAATACACCTATGAAGGTATTGAGATTTTTGATATTGCAGATTGGTTATCAGAAAATTAAAACAACTCCCCACAAGCAGATTTTATATCTGTTTGTGGGGATTTTTAATGTTTCACTATTCTATTTTAAGATGAAATTAATCGCTCCACCTTACTGATTCAATAGAACCCTCGTCTAAAAGAATTGTACCTGTTAAAATTGATTTATCGTATATTTGATACTCTTTTAAATTACTAATATCTAAATCTTCTGGTATATACAAAATACGAAAACCAAAAGTTAATGTAATACCATTTTGTTTTAATACTTCTGCTACCGACTCTACATCCACATCTTTTGTGTTTAAAGAATTCTTTGTAATAATCGTTACAGGTCCATCTAAAGCACTATGCATAAATTCGTCAAATGAGAGATTCTTTATGTTAGTTTCAAAACCATTTGCAACAATAACTGTACAATCACCATATATCGGCTCAAAAAGTGACTCTAACTCAGCTTCAGTTTGAACTTTATATTTAGTTGATATGTAATCAGAACTCCATTTTGTGAAATCCCAAAAAACACATTGCTCACGTACAAGAACAGAAATCTCTTGTTCAGGGACTTTTTGTGACTCAAAGTTATATGTTGTATAGTTTGACATCCAAGATCCCGAACCACCTATATTGATAAATTCAAATTCATCATCAAATCTTTTTTCTAATACATACTCAATATATTCTCCACCATAATTTGATTTTAAATAGATATTCGAAAACAACAAAAAAACACACAAGGAAATTGTTGTTAGTTCTATTCGTTTTGTTCTTCTGGCACTAATATACTCTGGGGCATAAACGTACTTGGCCCCCCATCTTTTTACCTTTTCTTCGCCTTTTACTTTCTTTATAAACATCTTCTCCACCCTAATTACGTTTGTACAAAACAATAAAAAAAATTATTTAAAAATTGGTCTCATTCTCATTATGTAACATTATTTCCCCTGATAATACACAGTCTGATTATCTTTCACTGAAGAAGTAAGCCACACGTTACCGCCGATAACACAATTGTTACCGATTTTGGTGTCACCACCCAAAATTGTAGCATTAGCATAAATAACAACGTTGTCGCCAATGTCTGGGTGACGTTTAATGTCTTTAATAGGGTTACCGTTATCATCTACTTTAAAGCTTTTTGCACCTAAGGTAACGCCCTGATAAATTTTAACGTGATTGCCAATGGTAGTTGTTTCACCAATTACGATACCTGTGCCGTGGTCAATAAAGAAATATTCACCTATTGTAGCACCAGCGTGAATATCAATACCAGTTTTTTCATGAGCAAACTCCGTCATAATTCTTGGTATAAGTGGCACTCTTAAATTATATAATTCGTGTGCTAATCTGAAAATAGAAATTGCATAAAAGCCTGGGTAACAAATAAGTACTTCTTCACGGCATTTTGCAGCAGGGTCGCCTTCATAAAGTGCTTCAATATCTTTTAAAAGCATTGTCTTTACTTCTGGTAATTTCTTTATAAATTTTTCACAGATAATTTCAGGTGAGCAGAATAAATCTGTACCATTGAATTCACAAGCACCTTTAATCACCTTTGCAAGACGATTATAAATGTTTAAAAGAAGCTCCGTCTGTGAAAGTACGTTTTCACTGCCCTCACTGTGAATGTAGTAATCAGGAAATAAAAATGACTGTAAATCTTTTATTACCTTTACTACTTCTTTTCTATTTAAAATCATCGCTTCGCCATCGGTAGTTTTAATTTTAGATTTCTTATTTATAACATCAAGTTTTTCTATAGTGCCTGTTATAAGCTCCATATTATTAAGAAATTTATCCATTATATCACCTCAAGAAAACATTGCTGTTGAAAGGTATCTTTCGCCTGTATCTGTTAATAGTGCAACTATTGTCTTACCTTTATTTTCTGGTCGTTTAGCAACCTCTATTGCAGAAAACAAAGCTGCTCCAGATGAAATTCCGACTAATACACCCTCTTTTTTAGCAATAAGTCTGCCATATTCCAAGGCATCTTCATCTTTTACATCTATAATTTCATCATAAATATTTTTGTCTAATGTCTGAGGAACGAAGTTAGCACCTATTCCCTGAATTCCGTGGCTACCACTTTCACCCTTTGTTAAAAGGGGTGATTTTTCTGGCTCAACACCAATTACTTTTATATTCTTATTCTTTTCTTTTAAAAATCTACCCGTACCAGAAATTGTTCCTCCAGTACCAATACCAGAAATAAAAATATCTACGTTACCATCAGTATCTTCCCAGATTTCAGGGCCTGTTGTTTCGTAGTGAGAAAGTGGGTTAGCACTATTCACAAATTGACCTGCAATAATTGCTTCTGGAATTTCTTTTTTTAATTCCTCTGCCTTTTCTATTGCACCATTCATTCCCTTGCTACCATCTGTAAGAATCAACTCTGCACCAAAGCACGTCATAAGCTTCTGACGTTCAATGCTCATAGTTTCAGGCATAATAATTATGACTTTGTAACCTTTAGCAGCACCAATAGCGGCAAGACCTATACCTGTGTTACCACTTGTTGGTTCAATTATAACTGAATTCTCTTTTAAAATTCCATCTTTTTCTGCTTTTTCAATTATTGCTTTTGCAGGTCTGTCTTTTGCACTACCTGTTGGATTAAAGCTTTCTAATTTTACTAAAAGAGTTGCTTCTAAATCAAACTCTTTTTCAATGTTATTAAGCCTTAAAAGTGGTGTGTGACCCACTAATTCATCTATTTTCTGATATATTTTCAAAATAAATCACTTCTTTATTTTCTGGTTTTATTGTATATAAATGACTTGATTTTTGAAACACCTCTGATACCCTTATCATTTACTTTCAAGTCATCTAATGTATATCTTACGCAAGAAAGCTCTGCTTTATCACTTTCATATAAATCTACTATTGAGCCATCCTTTAGCTCAGTAATACAAGAATATACAAAACTGAATGGATTTAAAGAGTCTGTTACATTCTTTCTGTAACGCCATTCTACAGTATTGTCACTATTTACAATACCAACTCTTATTACACCAAGCTTTCTGATTTTTGTTGATGGATAAGAAATTATTATAACCTTCTTGCCATCTATTTCTTTACTATAGTTTATTATTGAGAACTGACAATTGCCACAATAAGCTAAGTCTTTGTCTTGTTTATATGCACTCCAGCTTTCGCCACCATCTATACTGTCACAATAGCTTATATATCCAGCAGTATTTCTTGAATACATTCTTAAAACACCATTATTCAAAAGAACAAACTGTGTTTCAGAGCTTTTTCCAGAAATTCCTACCTGGTTTGCTTTTTTAGAACGCTTCCAATTTTCGCCATCATCTGTATAAATGACACTTGTGTATTCTCTACTATCATTATTATCGTAAACAGCAAAAATAATTCTGTTTTTGCCTTTATAATCAATAGAAATACCTCTGCCCGGTGCAAAGCCTGTAAAACCTTTTGACTCTATTTCTAAATTGAGAATTCTGCCGTCGCCCCAGGTTTCGCCATTGTCAGTACTTTTCTTTACCCATAAATAATATGTAGGGTAAATTTTTATAGGTGAATAAGCATAGAAGAGATTAGCAACTATATCTTTATCACTCAGAGAGCCATCTTTATTCATTTGTTTTATTAAAACAGGTGTATATTCTTCGCCTGATTTTTTATAAACTTTATAATCTCTGCCTACATAATAATTGTCATAAATTTCATTATCACTGAATTTTTTTACAGGTGCAAAGCCATCAGCACCAAAATCGTCTACGAAATATGGATACTTCTCTTTATTAAGTTTAGTACTCTCTGCTTTTTCAGAACTCGATTTATCACATACTGCTAATTTGCCATCAATAAAACCATTTTCTTTACCATAAGTACCAGCACTCCAGAGCCCCATATATGCAGGACACGCATCACACATATGGTAAACAGTTCCATCTTCACCTTGTACAATTGCAGAGTCAACAAATGCAGCAGAAGTCGGAATTGCTTTGTTGTGGTCACTGAACTCCATATCATCAAATGCATTGACAAACTGTGGCTCTGACCAGGTAGCACCATTATCATCAGAATAACGAATACCAACATCCACATTTGCAGGGTCATCTGTACCATTACCATATCTAATATCAGCACAGGCCAAAACTCTACCATTTTTCAATGTAAGAATGGCAGGTATTCTGAAAAGTTTACTATTAAAAGTTCCACTCGCATAAGGATTTGTTATTTTTAATGACATATTTATCACCTTTTTTGATTACTAGTTGTTTTAGTATAGCACAGTTTCAGAGTGGTAGCAAGTAGTAGCAATCAAAAATTGAAAATTTAGAAACTAGAAACTAGGAATTAGGAATTAGAGCTTCGCTTAGGGTGAAAACCTGATAATTCCTTCATCCTATATAAAAACATCCTATCATTTATAATTGATATTACAATCAACTTTAAATGATAGAATGAATTTTTGTTTTTATTCTATTTCCTATTTCCTATTTCCTAATCCCTAGTTCCTTAACAATCCCGAATGTTTCGCTCTTTCAAAATCCTGCTCGCTTCCGTTGCCTTCTTTGAGATTTTCTAAAATAAGTGTTTCAACTGCTTTGTGGAGCTTTTCGTTTGCTACCTCCAAATCCATTTCGCTTACGTCAATTGGTTCACCAATTCTTGCAACGAGATTTTTTGGCCTGAATTTATAGTCACCTGAAACACCAACAGGAATAACTAACGCATTATTCTTTTTAGCGAGGGAAACTGCACCAAATTTAAATGGCATAAGTAAATCCTCTGTTTTATTTCTTGTGCCTTCTGGGAAAATACCTAAAGCACCCTGACTTTTTAAAACCTCTGTTGCAGCATCTTTTGCTTCTGTATCGTGACCGTTTCTGTTAACAGGAATACAACCAGCCGCTTTGAAGAACCATGCAACCTTTTTATTTTCAAAATATTCGCTTTTTGCCATATAATGAATTGGTCTTTTTGTAGAAATAATTACCATACATTGGTCCATTAAGTGCTTATGGTTACATGCTACAACGATAGCCCCGCTTTCAGGAATATTTTCTTTACCAATAATTTTAGGGCCATACCAGAATTTAAAAACTGGTTTTAATATAGCTGATAAAATTTTAAAGCCTGTATTACTTTTTGCGTAGTTTGTCATTATAAAGTACCCTCTTCTACTTTCTTCATAAAATCAGAATTCGCAGGAACAACATACTTAATAGCTTTTTCAACTATATTAAATGTTGCTTCTGTTACAATTTTTACTTCGCCATCAAAATTGACCGCCGATGGTTTTTCGCTTTTTATTGTTATCTTTTTACCACGTTTAAAGTGGGTTCTTTTCCACTCCAGATGCTTACCTTGCTTATATGGATTTATAAGACCTAAAAGGGTAAGCCTTGTGCAATCCTTTTCAACAACAACAAAATCTAAAAGTCCATCGTAAGTAAGTGCCTTTGGTGCTGCCATATAACCACCACCATACCAACGAGAGTTTCCTACAACACAGAAAAGAACATCCTTTGTAAACGGTTCGTCATCATCAAACTGAATTGTAAATGTATTTTTCATTTTACCTATGAAGCAATAAAGAAGCGCTGCTGTATATGCTGTTTCTGGTGATAAAAATGGTATTTTTTTAAAGTTAGCCTGCTTTGCACAAACCTCTGCATCAAGACCCATAGAGCATTGATTAATTGCATACTGGTCCTCATATTTAATAAGGTCAAATTCCATTGGTGTACCTAAAATATGCGATTTTACATCCAATAAATCTTCTTTTTTGCCAAAAATTCTTATGAAGTCATTACCACTACCCAAAGGTATTGCCGCAACCTCAGCATTTTTATGCTCAGCACAAGCGTTAACAACCTCTGAAAGAGTTCCGTCACCACCACAAGCATAAAATCTTATATGCTCTCCGGTTTCTACCTGTGATTTTGTATAATCATAAGCATCTGTTTCAGATGTAGTAAGGTGAATTTCAAATTCATCAGACAACTGAAGCTCTGAAAATGCGTTTTTTATTTTTTCGCTGTACGTATTACAATCAATACCGTTACCAGCTTTAGGATTCATAATAAAAATATGTTTCATAAAGATATCTTCTCTCTTACTTAAAATACATATACAATTGACATTTAATCATACCATTATACAATTTTCTGCGTTTATCTGCTTTTCTTCCGAAGCAGGTTTCAAATTCTTCGTCAGGTGTAATTATATAATAGCTCCAACCATGGCTTGGTGGGAATACTCTTCCCATTTCTCTGTAAAGACGCTCTGCTTCCTGCAAATCTAAAAGCCTCTCACCATAAGGTGGATTTACTAAAACAGTTCCTCTTTCTGTGTGCCTTTGAAAATCTTTTATATCGCGCTTTTCAAAATGTAACTTTTTACCTATTGGTAATCTTGCCGCGTTTGCCATAGCGAGCTTTACTGTTTCGCCATCAATATCTGAACCAAAGCCCTGAAAATCTGTGTCAATTTTCTCAAGACTTCTTGCTCTTTCACGCTCTTGTGCCCAAATATTTTTAGGTAATACCTCAAAGCGCTCAGCAGAAAAGTGTCTGTTAAGTCCCGGTGCTATATTATGTGCATATAAAGCACCCTCTATCATTAAAGTACCACTACCACACATTGGGTCATACAGAGTGTGGTAATGCTTTAACTTAGCAAGTGAACAAATTGCTGCCGCAAGAGTCTCTTTCATAGGCGCAAAGTTGCTCTGTAATCTGTAACCTCTTTTGTGAAGCCCTGCACCAGAGGTATCTATTAAAAGAGTTGCTTCGTCATTCATAATCGAAAATTGAATCTGGTGTGTTGGACCAGTTTCTTGGAACCATGAGATACCATATTTGGATTTAAGTCTTTCAACAACTGCCTTTTTGATAATAGCCTGACAGTCGCTCACGCTGAAAAGAGTTGATTTTAAAGAATATCCCTTTACAGGAAAAGCGTCGTCTTTCAAAATCCACTCTTCCCAAGGAAGATTTTTTGTGCCCTGAAACAACTCTTCAAATGTAGTTGCTTTAAATGAACCAACTAAAATCTGCACTCTTTCTGCAAAGTGTGAGCATATATTAACTCTCGCCAAGAGATTTTCGTCCCCTGAAAAGAGCACTCTTCCATTTTCTGCTTTTACGTCTTCTGCCTCCAAAGAGCGAAGCTCATCTGCAATAATACCTTCTACACCTAAAAGGCAAGGAATAACAAAATTAATTTTCATATTTTAACCTTTCACTTTTTCAATCTGAAACCAGAATTCCACTCCATTTTCTTTGTTGGTAAAGCCACATTCGCACTTGTGCATATCCATTATAGATTTCACAATAGAAAGTCCTAAACCAAAGCGCCCTTCTTTTCTTGAATGTGCTTTATCTGCCCTATAAAATGAATTGAAAATATTATCTTTATCTTTATCATCAATAAAGCTACCTGAATTATAAACAGAAACCTTATATCTTTCTTGCATTTCTGAAACAGAAACAATAATTTCTTTTTCATTTTTTGCATGACTGCACGCATTTGAAATATAGTTAGAAAGCACTCTTTCTATTTGCGATTTATCTGCAAAAACCATTAAAGTACTTTCTGTTTCTATGAATTTTGCATTTATACCTTTTTCCTCAAAAATAGGCTTTGCCGCCTTCATGTATTCGCTGATAAATTCATTTAATTCAAAATCTTCTTTATTAAGCGTTTTCATTCCTGAAGAATAAAGAGACGCTTCTAAAAGACTCAAAACAAGCGAATTCATTTTATCTGCTTCATTCATTATTATATCGCAATATTCCTGCATTGCGGTATTTTCTTCGTCAACATTTATTTTAAGCCCCTCTGCATAACCACGGATTATTGCGATAGGAGTTTTTAACTCATGAGACGCTGATGAAACGAAATCCTGACGCATTTTTTCAAGCTTTCTTTCTTTTTCAATATCACTTACTAACTGCTCATTTGTTGTTTTAAGCTCTGTCAAAGCTGTATCAAGTGAAGACGAGAGCTTGTTTATACTATCAGCCAACACACCAATTTCATCTTTTCTGTTAATTTCACACTTTTGTGAAAAATCAAGATTACTCATTTTATTTGCTGTTTCTGTAATTTTTATAATCGGCTTTGTAAATCTCTTTGCATAGCCAGAAATATATATAAGTGCCAAGAGCATAGCTACAACAGCAATCAATGTAGTAACACGGGTTGCTATTGATGCATTTTCTTGTATAACATCCTTCTGAGTAGTTATTTCTATATGATAACCATTAGAAAAATCCTTACCATAAAGAATATATTGAGTCGTGCTGTTTTCTTCCTGTAAAATATTGAAATAACTTCCATCTTCGTTTTCAGTACGACTTACAACTATAAGCTTATTACCTGAAACGAAGCTACCGCTACCTTCATAAATGTAATTATCATTATTATCATAAAGGTCTATACTTACGCCATTTTTCACTTCAAAATCTCTTAATAAAGTCTGATAATCACCTATATGGTCCTCTGCCTCTTGTGCCATTTGTTTTAACGATAATTCTTCATTCCACAAATAAACATTTTGAAGCATCTGGGAGTTAACTACTACTAAAGCGATAAGAGAAACTACAAATATTGCACCAACTTCAAGAAAAACACGAAATCTGATACCAAGTTTGTTCTTCACCGCTTTACCTCCCTTTTATAATTGAATCTTATATCCTGTACCGTAAATCGTTTTAATGTGATTTACGCCCCATTCTGAGAGCTTCGTTCTGAGCCTTGCAACGTGGGAATCAACCGTTCTGGTGTCTCCCTCATACTCATAACCCCACACTTCATCCAAAAGCTGTTCACGGGTGTAAACTCTGCCTATATTTGAAGCAAGCTTTAAAAGGATTTTATATTCTTTTAAAGTGAATTCCACTACTACACCATCCAAATAAACTTCGTGTGCCAATGGGTTTATAATTAAACTATCAAGCACTATATTATCATTTTCTGATTTCTTTTCTTTGGGTAAAGCACCTCTTTTTAAAAGTGCATCTACCCTTTTTGTAAGAATTGTTAAAGAAAATGGCTTTGTAACATAATCATCTGCACCAGATTCAAAACCCATAATCTGGTCAAAATCCTGACTTCTTGCTGAAACTAAAATCACAGGAACAGCACTTGTTTCTCTGATTTTACGACAAACTTCCCAACCATCTATTTCTGGCATCATAATATCAAGAAGCGCCATATCAATATCTTTATTTTTTTTGAAAATATTAATAGCTTCAAGACCATCTGCTGCTTCTAATATTTCGTGACCCTCTTTACTAAGACAATCTTTAATGAGTTTTCTTATTAACTGCTCATCATCTGCAACAAGAATTTTTGCCATAAAATCACCACCTGTCTTTATTTATTTGCAGGACACACCTTCATACATATACCACAAACTACACCACGACCGATATGATGATATTCCTTTTTCATATAATCGCTACATATTTTCGGACTAAAAATTTCTTCTCTTTTTATCCCCTCGTACCATTCAGTACCTAAAATTGCGCCAGACGGACACGCTTTAACACACAAATCGCACCCTTTACAAATATCAGTAATAAGCTCACAATCTCTTTCTACAGGACAATCTGTAATTATTGTGCCAAGTCTTACTCTTGCGCCATATTCCTTATGTAAAAACAATGAATTTTTCCCTATTGCACCAAGTCCTGCTTTTCTTGCCGCTTCTTTATGAGAAAACCTACCATTAAAAGGTGTGTTTGGCATACTCTGAGAAGCTGCTACTGTTATATATTTATATCCCCTTGCTTCTAAAAACAATCCAGCCCGTAGAAGACAGCGGTCAATAAACGCATTGACGGTTCTGTAATGATTAAAATATGTGGGTGTCGGCTCTGAATTGATTTCATCAACAATTGCATCTGAAAGCTTAACAACAATGCTGACGGCATTCTGCATTTCGCCTGTATCTGCATTACCTAAATATGCGAATCCGACATCACTTACACCTTCATTTAGCAAAAGTGCTTTTAATTCATTCTGCAAAGACAAAATATCATTCTGTGCCATTATCTGTCCTCATTTTTTCCATACAGTTAAGTACCTTCTGGCTCATCGCAGCACATTCGTAATAAAGACCTTTATTTCTGTCAAAATCAGTTATGAAATTATACATACTTCTCGCTTCATTTGACATAAGAGTAATTTTATCCTCAGAAGCAATTTCGTCAATTACATTACCTTTTTTGTCGAAGTTTTTAATTCCTTTCAACTGTGAAACAGAATCAAGTGTCACTGTTCCCTCATCACCTAAAATCTGCGATGAAGCTCTGCTCTCTGCTGTTTTTGAATATGTAATTGTAACAATTTTATCTTTATACTTTAAAATTGCAGACCCTGAACCATCTGCTCCTGTAAAGAGAAAATGCTGTAATGCTGTAATCTGTTGAGGTTCACCAAATAAATCTATCGCCGGATAAACACAATAAACACCCAAATCGTTAAGTGCTCCTGCTTTCATTTTAGGATTAAATATATTTGGTAAATCACCTGATAAAAGTGCATCGTATTTTGAAGATAACTGTGAGTAATCAAAATGTGCTGAAGAAATATTACCAATACTCTGCACCGCTTCTTTTAAAGCATAACGTGTGCTTGTGTGCATATACATAATAGCCTCAAAATATCTGACATTATTCTCTTCTGCCAAGAAAAACAGCTTTGAAAACTCTTCACTTGTTGTAGTAATCGGCTTTTCACAAATTACATGCTTCTTATTCTCTAAAAGAAATTTACATTGTTCATAGTGGCAAGAGTTAGGACTTGCTACATAAACAAAATCTGTATCTGAATCCGCAACTTCTTCTATTGATGTGAAAACTCTTTGTGCTCCCACCGCCTGAGCGAATGCTTTACCTTTTTCTTCTGAACGTGAATAAACACCATCAAGCTGGAGGCCGTCAACCATTTTTGCCCCTTCTATAAAAGAGTTTGTTATCCACGAGGTACCAATTACTGAATATTTAATTTCCTGCATCACTCATCGCCCCCTAATAGTTCATTTTTCTGTATTCTCAAAAAATCCACTACACTCTCTGGTGTTAATATTCTTTTACCATGTTTAATAAGACCTTTTATTGTCTTTTGTGGATTACCATCCCACTCACTTTTTTCAGCCACCGGTATTTTCATTTCTCTCAAAATATTACAATAAAACTGGGTTGTCAATAAAAACTGTAAATATCCTTTTTTGTTTCCACCATTCCATGCCGTTTCTGCCACTGCAAACCATCGTGGGAAACACATACAAGATAATTCGTTGAAGTTTTTAATATGCTCAGACCACGCTGGTGACTCGATTCCCAAGATAGAATTTTCTCCAATTTCGGTTAAGCCTTTAAGTTTTTTCGGCTTGAATTTATATATTCTTTCTAAGGAATTAACAGCATACGGATAATCAACATATAACGGAACATTACACTCAACAATCAACTTGTTTCCGTTATTTGCCCACTCTACACTCTTATTGTTTTTTTCAAGCCACAACGAAACTGCCATATTATTTGAATCAAGGTTACCACCTTTTAAAGCATCATTCCAGCAAATAGCAATCTTACCTTTTTTCTTGAGATACCTTGCTATTTCATTCATCAACCAGCCCTGTAATTCCTGAAAGTTCTTAAGCCCTAATTCCTCTTTTTTTGCACGACAATGTGGGCACTCTATCCAATTTTTCTTTGGTGCTTCGTCACCGCCAATATGAAAATATTTATCTGTAAAGATTTCACACATTTCATCAATTACAGCATAAATAACATTAAATGTTTCTTCTTTGCCTACGCATAAAATATCTTCGAATATGCCACCCTTTGTTTTAGGTTCGATTTTTTCACCCTTGCAGGATATCTCTGGATATGCCGCAATCAATGATGTCGTATGACCCGGAATATCAAATTCTGGTATCACTTCTATATATCTTTCGTGGCAATATTCGACAATTTCTTTAAGCTCTGCCTTAGTATAATAATATGCATATTCGTTCTGGTCATTTTCTTCTTTACTGAATTCTGAAGCTCGTCTTTTACTGCCTACTTCTGTAAGAAGTGGATATTTTTCCATCTGAAAACGAAAGCCCTGATCATCAGTTAAATGAAAATGAAATTTATTAAATTTTAAAAGTGCACATGCATCTATTATTTTTTTTACTTCTTCTACTGTAAAAAAATGTCTTGACGAATCAAGCATAAATCCTCTGTATGAAAATTCCGGTTCGTCTGAAATATAAAGAAAAGGAAGGCAACCTCGGAAGTTAAACATTAACTGCTTCAACGTTGTTTCGCCATAATATATACCCTTTTCGCTTGCACCCTCAATTAAAACACCTTTTTCGTCAATAGTAAGACGATAACTATCTTTTTTCTGGAATGAATGTTTTATTTCTCTTTTTACTTCTGGCTCTTTATCAAAATAATAGAACGCTGATTTAAGCTCCATCTTTGTTGGTGTAGGGATAAGATGCATATATTTCACTCCTTTTCAAACCAATAAAAATACAAAAATTTCTAAAAATAATTATACAGTACAATAATACTATTAAAACAATGCAATGTCAATGAAAAAGAGCGAAAAAAGAGGCTGTAGTGAGTGCTCACTACAGCCCTGATATTTTATACGAGTTCGTATGTTACTGTGTACTCTGGAATATATTCGCCTGTACCGAAATCTCTTGCTCTTGAAATAACTTTATCTTCATAAACCTCAAGAATTACACCAGTAGCAACATTATATTCGCCATCCTTGTTTGTAATACCGATTGATGGCACATTAATTCCATGAATATTACCGATTTCTTCGTAAGTATATTGACCGATACCTGTGTGAAGGTGCCCTGTAATATAGAACACATTTTCATACTTATTAAGAAGCTCATAAACTATATCTGACTGGTCACCGATTGTTCCTGATTCCCAGAGTGAAGCACCCCAGGTAAGTGGAAGACCGTGTGTATCTCTTAGCGGATAGTGACCCATAACAAAAACAGGTTTGCCACTTGCAGAAATTGCTGCAACTCTTTCTTCAAGCCACTCTAATTGTGCATCACTGAGATATGCATCTTCAAAACGCATTTCATCTGAACCGATAACAAGGAAAGAATAACCATCAACCTCATATTCAAACCAGATATTGTCAATAGCTTTATCTTTAGGATTAAGATTGTTTGTAAAATCAAAATAACGCCTAGTTGATTGCTCATAATCACGAATTCTGATATCATGGTTACCTGCACACATAACAAAATTGTCAACCTTTGTTACTTTTTCTAAATCGTCAGTAAGACTATCATATTCTGACTGGAAACCATTTTCAACAATATCACCAGCAACTAAAAGAGCATCAATCTGACACGCAGCATTCTGTAAATCATCACAAGCTGCAACAAAGTTTATTTCTCTTTCTGGGTTGTAGTTGCAAAGCTGTGTATCACCCCAGACAACAGCCATAAGCTTTGCATCCGGCTCTGCATAATAAATTCTTGCATCTGTTGAAGGTGAACTTACACCACCCATTAACATTGTAATTGCAACTATAAGACTGTTTATTTTATATATGATAGAACTGATAATTCCAATTCCACCACTAAGACCAGCAAGTGCTTCCATTTAATATACCCTCCAAATAAAAATAATCAATTCATAATTAAAAGTATTTTACACTATTTTCTATTATTTGTCAACAAACTTTAACTCACCATTTGCTTCTCTCGACTCATCCGCCAAGAAAATTATATTATGACCATCAACTGAATCGTATATTGAAGTGCAGGAAACAGAAACCTTTTCACCTGCAACAAACTTAATAAAATCGGCTGTAAGATTATCATCACCGCCACCATGGCCATCTAAATCAAAGTCTTTAATATCAAGTCTTTCTTCTATATACATATTCTTATTATCAGGGTCAATCCTTGTGAATTTAATAACATTGCTTTCAAATTCGCCGTAAATTTCGCCTTTTGTTCCTGTAACTTTAAGAACTCTGAGCGGAGCCGCTGCGCCACCAATCATATTATGAGTACCTGTTGCACCATTAGAGAAATTTATCAACACACTCTGGTGGTCAACAACATCGTTGTCACATTTATAAACACATCTGCCGTAATCGCTTCTTCTTAAGACCTCAATGCGTTGCTCCATTGTAGGATTTTCTACACTTTCGAGCTCTTTCCATACATAAAATTCCCATGAACCCAAGTGCTCCAGATATAGTTTTTTTGCACTATACTGACATGTATCGACCAAAGGGCAATCATCAAGGCAATATGTACCAGAATTCTTTGGTGCATTTTCACTTCTGTATTGCATACGTGCTCCTACAGAAGAAACTGTTATTGGTTTAAGTGGTGACATAAGCCACATCATAATATCCATATCATGACAACATTTTGCAAGAAGCATTGAAGTGTGACATTTTTCACTGTTTCCCCACTTACCCCTTACAAAAGAGGTTGCAATATGGTGATAGCTGACATTTTCAATGGTTTGTATATTGATTATGTCACCTAATTCCCCACTTTGAATTTTTTCTTTAAATTTTAAATAAAACGGACTGTATCGGAGCACATGGCAAATCATAACCTTGTTTTTATGCTCATTTACAACATCCAACAGTTCTTTCATCTCTGCCTTATTTACGCAAAAAGGCTTTTCTAAAAGCATATCATACCCCATTTTAAGTAATGGAATAGATGTTTCGACATGTTGCTCATCCATTGTGCCGTTTATTACAGCATCCGCAAATTTCGGCACCTTGGAAAGTGCTTCGGCATCTACAAAACAATTTTCTTCTGGAAAGCCGAATTTTTCCATTACCATTTTTCTGCGATATTCATCAGGGTCAGCAACTCCGACTATTTTCAATTCGTCAGGATGCTTCAATGAATAATCAGCATACACCATGGCACGATGCCCTGCCCCTAAAACAATTGCCGTAATTGGTTTTTTTATCATTTTCAAGACCTTCTAAACTTATCCTATTTTCTTATACATTCCCACACCGCCGAATGCGGTAATAAACTTTTTGAATCCGTTTTTTTCATAGAACTTAACCGCACCTGTATTTTCAGCATCAGCTAAAAGCATCACTGCCTTTACACTTTTCGCTTCCAATTCAGATAAAAGTGCATTTATCATTAAAGTACCATAACCTCTACTCTGATATTCAGGCAAAAGATTTATATGAAGATGAGCAGGGTAGCACCATTTTAAAAGCATATACGGAATTGGGATAAACGTAGCTTTTACTGCTTCGTGCTTATTGATTTCTGCTATCCTCTTTATATAATCCTTATAAAAAGCCTTTCTGAATTTTTTAACATCAGCAGAGCAGATTATATAACCTACAACATTTTCATTATCGCAGAGCACAAAGCAATTTTCTGTTTCGTGCTCTATATAATATGTTGAATATGTAAGCGAAACTACCCTTCCTACTTGTTCATCTCTACGAGCCAATTCTCCAGCAGTCATTCTGCAGATATACTCGACTTTTTCTAAATCGCACTTTTCGGCTTTTCTTATTTCTACCATAATTTATTTCAATTTCTTATTGAGCTTATTATTTTCAACAAGTGGCAAACGAGTGCCATCAGGACGCTCGACTATTGTTGACTCAAGCGTGTTAACAAGATTTTTTCTGAAAGCAGCTACATATTCAGCCCTTAATTTCTGCTGTTCTTTTTTCTCTTCTTCTGTAAGACCACTTTCGCGTGATTTTCTTGCTAAGAAATTTATTCTGTCTATTTTTGATTGTTCCATTATTAACCTCAGTATTTATATTATTTCGCAATCCCAGACATCAACATCTGAATCCTGGAATACTGATTTCAATGTTTTTCGCACAGTTTCTTTTGAAACACCAGGTTTTAAAACTACCTGTAAGAAACCACCGCCACCAGCACCACAAACAAGTTTTCCTGCAGTATATTCTGAAATACTTGCAAAAATCTGGTCAATCAATGTATTCGTTGAACCACTATCCACCTTCTGTGAAAGCTTCCAGTGATAATCAAGAAGCTCAGCAAATTCATCAACATTACCACGCTCTAATTCAAATCTCATAAGTGCAGCAACACGCTGAATTTCATTAAGAGCCGATATCGAATCAGGTTCGTTTCCTATATATCTGCCAACAACATCTCTTAAAAGATTTCTTGCAAGTCTTCTCTGACCTGTATAAATAAGCACGAAGCGCTCATTAAGCTCTTTCATTGCGACTTCAGGAATTTCAAGTTTTCTCACTTTAATGTTCTGGATAATTCCAGGCATTGCTGTAACGAACTTAACACCATTCACAACGCCACCAACCTGGTCTTGCCAGCCACCACCAGTTGACATAATCTGTTCCATTGCAAGAACGTAACTATAAAGGTCATCTTCTGTGTGTGGAATACCCATAAACTCAAATATCGCTTTAACACATGCTGCAGAAAGAATGGAGCTGGTTCCAAGCCCACTACCCTTTGGCACATTTGTTACTTCAGAATGCATAACAAAGCCACCGCCAAGGCGTTCTAAAATCTCATCAAGACTACCGCCTTCTTTTGGAATAATTCCACAAGCAAGAAGTGCTGCTTTCTGAAGCGCGAATACATCATAAGGATCGCCTGTAGCCTGAAGTGGAGCAATGTCTGTGAACTCTCCATGAACATCCATATCGCGACTATCAAAAACAATTTTCTTCTGAGAAATTTTCTCGAGTGTTACCTCAACAGGCTTTTCACCATTAAGAAGAATTGCCGCATTGAGTACCGCACCGCCATGTTCGTTACAATAAGGTGGAGTATCACTCCAGCCACCACCCCAGTTAACACGAAGTGGCAACTTAACTGTTAATTTATCCTTTGCTATTTTACAATTTTCATTGTATTTTAAATTATTTACTGTTTCTTTTAAAATACCCTCAGATATCAATTCAAAGCTTTTAGATATAAACTCGGCACCTTGATGACCGCCTAAAGCAACACCAATGTAATAGAAAAGGCGAATTTTCTCACTAAAATCTGCTCTATCAAGATGTCTTTCTAGCCACTGCTCCTGAACAGGAGTGAGTTTTTCTGCTCTTAAAATATTTTTTGCTTCAGTTGCCGGTTTATTTGTACGGATAAGCTTAGCAATACCATCCATACGTACTAATTCCTGCATACGATTATCCCATGCAATAATTGCTTGTGGGTCTGCTGCATTAAAGCCAGACTGAAGCGATTTTCTTTCACAATCCAAAAGCTTTTTCAAATCGCCCTTTCCATTCACTATTTTATAAATGTTAAGAGACTCTTTAACCGCTTCTTCTATTGTTTCACATGCTGGATAAAGCTCTGCTGTCCAGAGGGTGTGGTCACTTGTTTTCCATATACTTTCAGGAAAAACATCTGAAAGTTTCTTAGAGAAAAGCTTATCTTCTTTCGGATTATCCTTAACTCCATAAATTCTGGCTACAAATTTTCCGTCTCTTTGTTTAAGCCCATGAATAACAACATCAGATGGAATTACTTCATCATGAATATCAACATAAGAAAGAAGAACATTGTTACCAATTTTTGCCTTACTATGAACGTAAGAAACCTCTAAATAACATTTTTCACCTATTTGTGCTTTATCTGATAAAACGCTATTGTAACCTGCTGTTGACTTTGTAATACTACTGTTTATATGATTACTCCAGCCGAGGTCTCTATAATTCTCAATACCGCCTGACATAAGGTCTAAAATTTCAGCTGTTGTACCAAAATGTATAAATTTAGCAGGAGAAAGTCTTAAAAGCTTCATTCTGTATGGTCTTAAGATTTCCCACACGACTTCACGCGCGTCGTGAAGTTCCTGACAAAACTCACCTTCAGGTTTCTCTTCATAGAACTTCTCAAGAGTAGAGTCAGTTGCCAATGGATACAAGAAATCACCATAAAGCGAAAGTCTTACAATTTCATTCACATATTTATTATAATTCTCTTCTGTTGAAACAAGAGCATGAAGTGATTTCAACATTTCAGACGAAAATATAACTGCACCGGTATCAATATCTACTCTACCGTGTTCATTGACTGCTCCATAATTGTTTAACGCTTCAACAGTCTGTTTATGAAGGAATTTTTCTACACAACCATCTTCACCACGTAAAAATACACCGTGATTTTTTCCTATTTCTACATCTTCTTTAAAAGAAATGGCTGCAGCTCCACTACCACTATAATCTATCTGAAGTGGATTGAAAAGCAAGAGCACATCACCAGAAAGAAGAAGCATACCCTCACGTATACGCCCTGGCACACTTGACATCGACATCATAAACTCATCAAAAAGCGTCGCATTTCTACCATTAGGCAATTTATGTGGCACAGGTGAAAAAAGCTTTCCGAGTGCAGAATACTGTGGAACTCTTTTTGAATCGCCACCTGAGTGGATTACAAGAATTTTAAGTCCAGAAAAATCATTTTTTCCAATATCTTCTGCTATATATTTAATTACACCTAAAGTAGCACCACCACTACCAACGCGTTTGCCGTCTCTATCAGGAATAACAGCAAAATGTGTTCTCTTTGGCAAAAGTCCCTGATTTAATCTTTCGTCTAATTGCGCACGAAAGCCCTCTGCCTGATTTTCGTTTGATGCTGTTAATATAATATAATCCCAAACAGGAAAGCCTTCCATGTTTAAAGACCTTTCATAATCATCCCAGGTATCTATATAAGATTGTGAAAGAAAAAGTGCTTCATTTTTAGACATAATACCTTCTCCTATAAAAATTATTTTTCCTACATAAAATCTTTTTTAAAAGAACTTTAATAATTTTACCAAATCCATCTTTTCTTCTGGTTGAACTCCTCATCTACATTCATAAGCAACAACATAAACAAGAAGTTGTAGTTAGGGTCATTCAATAATGTCTCAACAAGACTAACAACCATACAAGCCAAAAATGCTTTTTTGGACCAGACGTTTTTTTCTGTCATTGTGTTTGTATTTTCACCGTTTAAAAGGCACCATAAAAACATCAACATCGGAGCAATACCAATTGCCTTCCAAAAAGCTAAATAAATATTATGTGTCGAATCTGTTACCTCACCAATTTGAACAACAATTCTTTCGCTCGTTCCCGAGCCTAAAATTGGTGCCTCCTTTATAAATTCCCAGGAATGTAACCAAACCGCTTCTCTACCTGTATATAACGATTTCCCCAAAAAGTCAAGACCACCTAGAGTCTCGTGTAGCGATATGTATAAAACAGGAATAAGGAACCCCGAAAGGACCAAAAAAAACAACATTTTTTTATAATTTACTTTTTCAATAAAGACAATTACAACTAAAAAGAATACTGACACAAGTGCTGAACGGCAGTCACTTTGTGAAATATAGTAAAGAGCAATAGGAGTTGCCACAACCAATAATATATATTTTATAATTTTCTTTTTTATAGATAAATCTATTAACGAAACTACGTTAAGATACAATGCAAGCAACAATATACCATACGTGTTCAAGTTAATCTTTTCATAGCCGTCATAAATCAACAACTCACCGTACTTCCAGCTGAATTTAAAATCAGATATTAAAAGCACTAAAAACACTATTGCAACAATTCTCGCAATTTGCACCTGTCTCAAAGAAAACGATACGTTGTTAAGTACAATAAGAAACAAACACAAATTCAAAAAAGTTACAACTACACCATAACTACCGTTTTTCAAAAACGAAGTAAACAAAAGCACTATTGTAACCGTAAATAAAATCCAATTGCTTCTTTTAACAACTATATTATAATTGGTTGCAGCACACGCTAATAAAGAAACAAAGGTAAGTATCATGCCCACTGAAGAAGTAAGAAAACTACCTATACCCATATATCGAAAAACGAATGGGCATATCAAAACACACAACACTAAAAGAAATGTCGTTTGTTGTTTTTTCTTGTTTGCTTTTGTCATTTCTAAAGCTCCTTATAAATTAATCGCTTTTTCTCCCCAATATTTTTCGTAAAAACTCAAAGCCATTTTCTCCTAAACATCTATAAAGAAGTTTAATAAATTTCGAATATACTTTTATCTTTGGCGAATACCAACTTGCCATATAATGATGTATCGAATATGTATTATTCGTTATATTTAAACTTCCGTCACGCTGGTCTATTGGACAAAGATACTCTGCTGGATAAATTGTAATACCACAAATATTCTGAATTTCAAACGAACTTTTAAGCCCATGTTTTTTTAGCAAATCAGTTGTTCTCACAACAACATTATATAAATTCTGAGAGCCGTCTGAATTTAAAAAATGACTGTTTTCATAATTTTTCATAAGTTCTAAATAAAATTCATTGCCAGGTTCTGTTGCACACCCAAGCCCTGGCGCCACTTTCATTTCATCTGTTGTATAATTCTCACAACCCATAAAACTACCTTTTTCTAATAGGTCGTCAAGTGGCTTTAAAAGTTCAACATCAGTATCAAGATACACTCCACCATTTTCATAGAGAATTTTAAATCTCGCATAATCACTTACAAATGCCCATTTTTTTGCTTCGTAAGCTTCTCTTACGTAATCACAGCAAGTAACATCAAAATTATTTTCATTCCATTCAATTATTTCATAATCCGGGCAATGCTCTTTCCAGCTATTAATACATTTTTCTGCGAGTTCAGGTAACGGATTCCCACCGAACCAACAGTAATGAATTTTTTTCTGTATTATGTTACTCATATACCAACCACATCTTTTAAAACTGAATCTATCATAAATTTGTATTTTTCAACATTATTAAATTCTTGAGAAAAACCAAGAGCATTTCTGGATAAATTTTCCCTCAAATTTTCATCTTTTATAATAGATAAAAGATACTCTGCCAATTTTTCGTCGTCATCAGATAAAAAGCCTGTTTCTCCGTGCTTTATTAAATCTTTTAAGCCATCTGTTGGGGTGCTCACGATTGGAACTCCAAGAGCCTGAGCCTCAAGTGCACACATAGGCGTCCCTTCCCAACGAGACGTCATAACCATTACTTTACTATCCTGTAAAATTTTAAATGGGTTTTCACAGAATCCAAGAAAATCTATATTCTTATCTAAAGCGTACTCTTTCGATAAAGTTTTTACCTCGTTTTCAAGCTCACCTGTACCTGCTATAGCTATTTTCACTTCTGGAGATTTTTCTATTAAAAATGAAAAAACTTTTAATAAACGCTCTGGATTTTTAGGGTAAGATAATCGTCCTAAAAAAATCACATCATAATTATATGAGTTCTTGTCCTTTGAAGTCTTTTCTTTTAAAGCATTCACATCAATAACATTATAAAGAACCGAGCTTTTTTTAGAAAACCAGTTATGAAAAGCATAACCACTAAAAGCTGTTTTTGAAACCCAGAAAATATGCTTTGCCTTTTTTGCCGCGAGCAGATATGCAATTGATTTTAAAGAAACACCTCTAGAATCAAATGCGTTATTATGAATATGAGATATCAACGGAATTCTTCCACATACACACGCAGCAACAAAGCTTGCTCCCATATCGTGAGCATAAATAACATCTGGCTTCTGTTCTTCAATTACTCTTTTTACTTCCTTTGGATTCAAATCACTAAGTGAAACAAATTTTATATCTCGCTCCTGAAGTGTATTTCTAATCTGACCATCCGGACTACAATATAACATTTCTATATCGGGTTCATCTTTGAACATATTAATTATTTGACAAATTACATTTTCTGCCCCAGAAAAACTGTTTGAGCTTAACAGATGTATAATTTTCATTTTTTTACCCTTTATATTTGTATTTCTTTCTCATATATATCCAACATAATTTTATTTACCGTTTCTGAAGAAAACATTTTAATTTTCTCGGTATTGTAACCACTCATTTTTCCTAAATCAGATTTCAAAATCAAATTTATTGCTTCCTCGCATTTTTCAAGTGAATTCGGGTCAAATAAAACTCCGCCATTTTCGTCTATAAGCTCTATATTACCTCTGATATTACTAACCACGCACGGCAAACCACTTGCCATAGCTTCTAACACTGCAACCGGCAGTCCTTCTCTTTTTGATGGTAAGGCATAAATATCTGCCGCCTTACATAGCTCTGCAACATCCGTTCTGTAACCTAAAAACAAAACTCTTTCTGAAACACCCAGAAGCTCTGCTAACTTCTTCATCTCTTCAAGTTGCTTTCCGTCACCTGCAATAACATAATAAATATCTTTTTTATTCACTATTGCTCGAATAATTATCTCTTGGTTTTTGTTTTCATTTACTTCCCCTACAGATAGAAGCATTATTGCCGTTTCAGGAACTCCGAGTTCTTTTCTTTTATTATTTCTATCAATCTGAATATTTTGAAATTTTGAAAGCTCGATACCAACGCCAGGTATATACTCAATAAATTTAGCGCGCATTTTTCTCTTTGCTAAATTGTAATCCTCTTTATTTACTGTAATTAAAACATCAGTGAAATAAGAGCAGATTTTTTCTGCTGGATAATAAATCAACCAATTTTTTAAAGGGGCACCCTTATAAAAATGAAAACCATGTGCCGTATACAATACCTTTGTACCGTTCTTTCGAGCCTTACTGCAGGCAAAACGAGTTAATGCACCACCTATAGGCGAATGACAATGAACAATATCATAATTATTTTTATTTATTAAAGCTGACAACTGCTTATAAGCGATTATATTTTCTTTAACACTTGTCATTTTTCTTGTAAAATCAATCTGAAAACATTTAATATTCAAATCACAAAGCTTCTGCTTTATTTGCTTAATACGCTCATCACTACAAGGGTTACCTTTTTCAAAATTACATGCAACATGAACCTCATAACCCTTGTCTTGCATCATCTTCATGCCAGGAATCAAAAAATGGTCAACCATTATTGCGACTGTTGTCACTACTAAAAATCTCTTCATTTTTTCCTCCTGTTCTCTTATTTTCTGGTATTAAATTTCTATTAACCCAAATAGCACAATTCTCTATTGGGGCAAAAGAAAATTATTTTTCTATAGTATTTTGTGGCTCAATATCTTCAATATCTTTAACTGCAGTAACCTGTCCAGCCTCTACGCCACTTGTGCTATCCTTAAGAAATAAAATCCTTATAGTGGCAAACATTAATTTAATATCTTCAAAAAAGGACATATTCTTGATATATAAAAGGTCCATTTCGAGCTTATCGTAAGGTGTAGAGTTATATTTACCATACACCTGTGCAGTACCTGTAAGACCAGCTTTTACCTGAAGTCTCAATCTAAAAGATGGCAAAACCTCTTCATACTGAGCTGCAATTTCTGGCCTTTCAGGTCTTGGACCTACTATTGTCATCTCACCCTTTAAAATATTGAAAAGCTGTGGAAGCTCATCAAAACGGCATGCACGCACAATCTTGCCAATTGGTGTAATTCTATCATCTTTTTCAGATGCAAGGCGTGCAACACCATCCTTTTCAGCATCAACCCTCATACTTCTGAATTTAAGAATTTTAAAATGCTTTCCATCCTTTGTAAGTCTGGTTTGCTTATAAAGCACAGGACCGCCATCATACGCCTTTATTGCAATGCCAACTATAGCCATAAGCGGACTGAGAATAATAATTCCAAGAACAGAAAGCAGAATATCGATAGCTCGTTTTATAACAAGATATTCTGGCTGAAGATATGCTCTGCTGACATTCATAACAGGGACACTAAATTGAACAACATGACGTGAACCCATCATAATAATATCGCCAACATGCGGAACGAAATAGCCTTGTTTATTTCTGTCTATACACTCTTTTGCAATAGAATTTCGAAGTGTTGCAGAAACACCCACAGCAAATACAACCTCATAAGGCTCAATCGCCTTTAATAAATCTCTGTAATCATCAAAATCACACTGCACATATTCCTGAACATCAAATTTTCGTGGGAATTTTGAAACCTCATCAAGCCTGCTTAAATCCTCTTCGTTACGATAAAGAACTATGGTTTTCTGTGGTGGGTATGTTTCAAAATAAAGCTTATTAGCAAGGTAGCTCCAGATTATATTAAATCCTATTTGAATTATAATTAAAGCTAAAAACGCCCATGGTTTAGGGAAGAAAAGAAAAGCAAATCTATATGATATATAAATTACAACTATCGGTATTACATTAGAAAGCGACTGTGCATAAACAAGCTCTGAAACCTTAGCGAAGCCAATTTCATACATATGATAAATTCTTCCCAAAAGAAATACACTGACAATATAAAAGGCACTCATCAAAACACCAAAACGCTCATGTAACTCTGATGATTCCATTTTATAGAACAATGACCAGCAAACGTAAAACATCGCCCATGTTATAACTATATGAGCAATTTTCAAAAGTCGCATTTTATTGCTACCTAAATCCTTTTTCAACATCTTTTTTACTCTTTCCATTTAAAAATTTGTGTTTAGCAACATAGAAACTACTCTATAAAAAATGGCACAATACACCATTTTTTATAAAACAATATATACTGTTGTATTATATCATAAATTTTCAGAAGATACAAGGGGCTATTAGAAAACCGCAGATGAGAAAAACTCACCTGCGGCAACTTTTATTTTGTAACCCTTTATACTCTGGTTTTACATTTGAAAAGTTAATTTTCGAACGTGTCTTTAACTTTTCTAAAAAGAATCAGTTTCTTTTCTGAAATAATCCAACTTTTCTTTTAATTCTTTAATATCGTACTTCCACCATTCTGTTTTTTCAATTTCTTTTTGCTCAGTTTCATCAAATCTCCACTTAATATGTTTTGCGGGCACACCACCAACAATTTCAAATGGTTTTACATCCTTTGTAACAACTGCTCCTGCCCCAATAACTGCTCCATCCCCTATTTTTACTCCACTTAAAATTATCGCATTTAATGAAATAAGAACATCATTTCCTATAACAACGCGTTCGCGTTTTGGTTCATCTCCAGCTTCAGCAAATGGATGGGTACTTCTATAATTCAGAAAGTGTTCATATGGGTTAATATACACCCCTGAAGAAATAGAACAATAATTACCGATTGTACAGTTTTCTAAAGATGAATTACTGTTTACATACGAATAATTTCCAATTTCTACATCACTTGATACATAAGTCCCTGATGATATTAATGTTTTCAACCCATATTTAGCCTTTAAACTTGCTCTTGTGCTAAATATTCGTGTGTTATTTTTTTTATTGAAAAAAGTAAGATATAATCTCCTTATACTTATATTCATAATTTTGTTCTCCTGTTTTCTGTAAATATGCGTTTCACATAATGGTAGCCATAAATTAAACCTAAGAGGACTATTATCACTGTCGAAATGAACAATATATATGAATCTAAATAAATAAAAAACAAAACAGAAACTATCAACACAACAAGAGGTAATATGTTGTTTATTTTGATTTTCACATTATAATTAATAACTAATTTTACTATTCTTAATATCAACAGTAATAAAAATGAAGCTGTAAGTGCAATAATAGCACCTTGCAATCCCCATAATTTGCAACCAATATAACCTAAAACAACATTAAATAGTGAAGAAATTAATGTACTGGTTAAAATAAAGCTTGTTCTTTTTTCGGTCATAAACAAAGTGCCTAAAAAACTCGCCAAAGAATTAAACGCCACACCAATCATACAAGCTGGTATTAAATTCAAGGCATCACTATATTGAGAATCTATAAAGTAAGGGAACACAATTTTTATAGCAAGACAAATAACCGCTGTTCCCCAAAGTGTAGACTTTAACATAGCATCAATACAAATATTGTATGTCTTAGAACGGTCTTGCTCATTTGACATCATATACGCCATTTCATTCCAGGCGTATTGAAAAACAGTTACAAGAATTGTTATAAGTGAAGCAAATTTATTTGCTACTGCATATAGACCATTTGCAAATACACCTAATTTCTCATATATAATCATTTTTGTGTATCCACTGAGTAACCAATAAGAAATAGTAGCAACACACAGCGGCACAGAAAATCTAAGCATTTTTGAAATCAAACCTTTATCAATTTGAGATGCTCTGAATTTTCTTGCAACACCTATTGATGATTCTATTATAATCAGTTGTACTATTGTACCGATAATAAGAGAAATATAAAGCGAGCTTACATCACATTCAAATACTAATATTAGAATTATATTTAAAATTGACGTTACTAATGTATTAATAACTCCAGAAACTACAAATAATTGGTTTTTTAAATACACTCTTGCCGCAAATGTATAAACATATTGCAAAGCAAATAACAATCCATATACCAGCACATAGCCCTTATATTCAAATTTAAAATATGTAGTCGAAGCAAAAAATAATAATGTATAAAAAACAATTCCACACAAAAATACAAATGTCCCATTATTTATAACCTTTTGCTTCTCATCATCTTTTTCGTAATCAAATGCAAATCTGAATACTGCATCCCATATTTGAAAAAAAGCAATTGGTGCAATTACATTAATTAGCGATATAGCAATATCGTATGAACCATATTGCTCAGGAAGTAATCTACTTGTATATAACGGCAACAAAAAAAATGAAACTAACTTCGACATTACATTTCCGGCAAAAAAGACTAATGTCGTATTTATAAAACGTTTTATTTTTTCCATTTAACCACCATTTTTAATACATATTTTCTCAATGCATTAAGCCTGTGCACACTCCTGCCGAGAAAAATCTGCACATTTGAAACCTCAATTAAATCTTTTATTTCATTGCACTTATACCCTTTTAACCTTGCAACAATATAATACTGCCCTATAGCAAAATATTTGTGAAAAAATGGATACATTTCAATATATAACTTCGTATCTAATGTAAATCCATTAAAATTCTCCATTTGCAACGAATAAGTTTTAGCGGTTTTTGTTAAACCGTCTTCTAGATATTCACATTTATAAATAATTTCATTGAACCATCTGATTTTATAGCCGTCTCTTGCTATTGCATCCCAAACAACATGCTCCGATAAAAATTTTTCGCCTTCAAATTCCGGGAACGGATATTCCCTCAACACTTCTGTTTTATACACTTCGGCTTTATCGCCTAACAAATTATATTTTCGTCTTTCTGTATTCTTTGCATCTATATATTCTCTGCCATCTCCGGCTCCACCAATACATTCGGTTTTATTTATATAACCCCTAAGGCCTGCAACTCCGGCAAAGCCGTCTAAGCCTTCAATTGTTTTAACCCAAGCGTGAACCTTTTCAACAGCATCATCTGTTAAATAATCGTCGCTATCCAAAATCAAAATATAATCATATTTAGCTTCTTTTATACCTTTATTTAAGGCTCTGTGTTTGCCCCCGTTTTCTTGTTTATAATAACGAAGCTGAAATGGTAATTCTATATCCAACCAATTTTTCACTAAATCTTCTGTATTATCTGTTGAACCATCGTCAACAATAATCCACTCAAAGTCAGAAATGGTTTGCCTGCAGAGGGATTCAAATGCACTATTTAATATATATGCACGATTATATGTAGGTGTCAAAACAGTCATTTTTTCCCTTCTTTCCAAAATTTTCAACAAATCTAATACTCGCTGAGGGTTAAAGTATTTACCCCAACTCACCTTTAACATTCATTTTTTATAATAACACAAAAACATATGGGTTGCAAGTAGTGGAACATCAGAAATGCTGTACATATACAAGTGGATATTATAAAACCGCAGATGAGAAAAAACCATCTGCGGCAATATTTATTTTGTTATTCCTTTATATTCAGATTTTACTTTTTCATAGCTTTCCAAATTGCCAATGTCATAGCGTTTTCCTGGCATTTCCATAGCATGAACAGTTGTCTGCTGACAAAGCCAGGCAATATAACTTCCTGGTGCATCTGTACCACAACCACTATCAATACCTTTCTGCACGAGCTTTGCGTCGGCTTTTGTGTAATAATAAAACGGTGGACAACACCAGTGTGTTGCAGGATTCGGTGACTTTTCTGTCATATTGAGAATTTTATCACTTTCATCAATAGTTACTACACCACATTTCAAAAGTTTCTTTTCATCCGGCTCATAATAACGCATAATACAAGAAGTCTGTTTTTCTTTTGCATATTCAATGAACTTAGTAAGACTAAAATCAAGAACATTATCCCCTGCAATAACGAGCATATCATCATCAAGTTTTAACTGGTCAATAGCGTACTGAATATCCTTAACTGCACCAAGGCGAGTTTCATTTGTACTTGTGCCATCATCAACAACAGAGATTTTTTGTTTTTTGGTTTTTGCCCAATTCTCAAAATGATGTGCAAATTTGTGATTTGATATTACTACATATTCATCTACAAAACCAGCATTATTAATATCATCAATAAGCCAGTCAAGAATAGTCTTATTTCCAACTTCTAAAAGTGGTTTTGGAAAATTTTCAGTTAATGGATAAAGTCTTGTAGCATATCCTGCCGCCAAAATTAAACATTTCATAATTTCACACCATCTGCACTTTCACAAATATGAACAGAATATTTACCCTCAAGATGTGGAAATGCCTTTAAATATTCTTTTGTTACTGTTTCGATTATTTCTTCTTCATAGTCAGGGTCAATAATCGCAAGACAACAGCCTTTAAATCCAGCCCCAGAGAATCGGCCACCATAAATGCCCTTTGTCTTAGTCATAATCTCATATAACTTAATTAACTCAGGAGAACCTGTTTCCCAATTATGAATTGAACTATATCCACTTTCAAATGAAAGTCTGCCATATTCTTCAATATCACCATTACGCCAAGCTTCGGCACCTTTTTGCACACGGTCGAATTCAGTGTACCAGTGCTCTGCACGTTTGCGCCAGTTTTCCGGAAGCTTGTCCTTATATTGTTCATAGACTTCACGAGGAACATCACGAAGATTAGTATCTTCAAATTTGCCATATTCCATACCAGCATAAGCTTTAAGTGCATATGCTGCACTTCTGCACTCATCCACACGCATATTAAATGCTGAACCCGCAAGGCTACGCTCTAAACCACTGAAGAAAATCGCAAATTTATATGGCTTCATATCAGAGATCTGGGGAATAAGCTCATAGCTGTCATCTTGTGTATCGAGATATAATAAATGGTCTTTTTTACAATAAACCTCACAGGATTGGTCGAGCTTGCCACAAGCCACACCAACATATTTATTTTCTGCTTCCTTAGAAATCAATATAAGCTCCTGTGGAGAGAGTTCTATTCCATTCATCTTACAAAGAGCAGACAAGTAGGTTATAATTACTGCAGCTGAAGAAGAAAGTCCACCAATAGGAAGCTCACCATCTATAATCGCACACAAACCGCGGCGAAGTGGGTAACGCTTGTGAAGCGCGATTGTTGCACCACGAAGATGGTCTGCCCAGTCATTTTCTTTTGTTCTTGGAGTAGCTTCAACATGCCACTGTGCACGCTTTTCAAACTGTAAAGATTGAATTTCAATAACACCATTTTCCTTCGGACCATAGGCAATATGTATACCCTTATTAATTGCAAAGCCTGTAATTTTGCCGAGCTGGTGGTCAGAATGTGCACCAATAGGGCAAACACGGTATGGTGTGAACGCTGTATATTGTGGTGGTTTTCTATAAATTCTCTCAAAAGCTTCAAATGCTGTCATAAGTTTCCCCTTTAATTTTATTCTGCCTCTTTAAAAAACATCTTCATGGCAGTTTTCATTTTAGACAATATTATTAATATACCCTTCTGTTGCATTATCTTTATGTTTAATAATACATGGATTACCAAACACTACAGAGTTACTTGGAACATCGCAATTCACATAAGAGTTAGGTGCTATGAGTACATCATCACCAATTGATATATTTCCAACAACAGTTGCATTTACCCCTATCCACACTTTATTTCCTAACTTAGGTACACCTTTTCTCTCACCACGGTTCTCTTGACCTATTGTTACCCCTTTATGAAGACTACAATTGTCTCCAATAACTACCTGAGGGTTAATCGTTATATTGAAAGCATGTCCTAAATACAAACCTTTACCAATATTAGTCACATAAGAAATCTCTAAACCACGTCTTACACTCAATCTAGAAAAAACTACTCGATACCAATACTTTAGAACTGAGCCATTACATGTTTGACTTTTTCTAAAATAGTAATGGAAACGTCTCATATAAGACCCTTTTCGAATTTTTGAATATCGTGCAATATCAGATTGATATAACTCTTTGAACATCATAATTTTTAATCCTCATTCCCCAAATAAAACTCTCTGTACCACTCTGCAAACTTGCGGAGTCCATCGCGAAGTGAAGTAGATGGCTTAAAGCCAAAATCTCTTTCAAGTGCTGATGTATCAGCATAAGTAATAGGCACATCGCCTGGCTGCATTGGCACAAGCTTTTTATGTGCTTCAAAATCATAATCTGTAGGTAAAACCTTGGCACGAATTAATTCTTCCTGAAGAATTGTAACAAAATCGAGAAGATTTTCAGGATTGTTATTACCGATATTATAAACTGCATATGGTGGTAAAGGCAACCCATCCTCGCCATTTTGCTTTTCAGGTGCGTGTTGCATTACTCGCTTAACACCTTCAACAATATCATCAACATAGGTGAAATCGCGCTTGCAGTTGCCGTAGTTGAAAATCTCAATAGTTTCGCCCTTGAGCAATTTGTTTGTAAAACCGAAATACGCCATATCCGGACGACCAGCAGGACCATAAACAGTGAAGAAGCGCAAGCCAGTTGACGGAATATTGTAAAGCTTAGAATAAGCATGTGCCATAAGCTCGTTGCTCTTTTTGGTAGCCGCATATAATGACACAGGATTATCTACCTTGTCATCTGTTGAATATGGAATTTTTTTGTTTGTACCATATACAGAGGACGAAGAAGCATACACAAGATGCTCAACTGGATTTTCTGTATCCATTGTTGCACGGCATGCCTCAAGAATATTGTAAAAACCAATAATATTTGACTCAATATATACATCTGGATTTGTGATTGAATAACGCACACCTGCCTGAGCAGCAAGGTTAACTACCACAGAGAAATGATGCTTTCTGAAAAGCTCATCAATCAACACTCTGTCTGCAATATTACCTTTAACAAATTCCCAAGAGCAGTCCTTGTGCTCCCCAGCAAGCTTTTCAATTTCAACTAATCTGTATTCTTTTATAGCCACATCATAATAGTCATTCATACTATCAAGACCAACTATTTCAATCCCCCGAACCGTGCGAATAAGCTCCATAACAAGATTAGAGCCGATAAAGCCTGCCGCACCGGTGATGAGGACTTTTTTATTTTTTAATTCAATGTTAAATATCTGCATATTTTAGCTCCATTAATTTTTTCTTACGAGTTCTTTGATTGTTGTATAATAATTTATTTTCATTAAAAATGCTAACAAGAAAAGAACTACAAAATATATTATAGCACCAACTAACACCTTTATAGCTATTGCAAATATTGCTGCCAATTGTGATAAATCCCACAAATATAATATAACAAACATAACTGCACCAGATACTACCAGTGGTATTATCTCATATATAGATCTTTTTAAAGAAATGCATTTTCCGACTTTTATTGACTGATACAAACAAACAAACAACTCTGCCACCAATGTACCTAGAGAAACACCAATAGCTCCAAGATGTGTTATTAGCAACACATTAATCACTAAATTCACTATTGCCCCTAATACTGCTGATATAACATAATCACGATCCATCTGATGCGGTAACAAGTATTGTGTGCGCACTACATTTGCGAAAGCTAAGAAAAGGCAACTTGGTAATAAAATCAAATATATCTGCACACATGTATCATATCCAGGACCATAAAACAACGGAACAAACTCTTTAGCGATACCCATAATACCAAAGCATAGTGATGAAGATATCAACATAGCAAACAAAATACTGATATGCAACAATTTATTGCTTTCTTCACTCTTTTTTGATATTAGATTTGTCATTCTCGGTAACATTATCGTGCCTAAAGCTGCTATCAACGCTATTGGAATAGATATAATACCCTCTGAAACCTGATAAAATCCTAACTGCTCTTCTGTCGCCATGGCACCTAACATTATTTTATCCATATATTTAAACAAAAAAACTGATATAGTAGTAACAAACAAGAGCAAATTTGGTTTTAAATGCACGAATATTTCTTTTGTATTTGGTAAAACGAATTTAATATTCTTTAATACACTTGGCCATAAAATTAATTGACTTATTAAAAATCCAAGAGATAATATAAGACAGTATACAAACACATCATTTTCTGTCTTTACAAAAATAAAAATTGATAATGTTGATAAAAGCTTTACTAAAGTATTTCTGATTGTTGTAAATTTGAATTTTTCTAAACCAAAAAACAACCAGTTAACATCAAAGCACGCAGAAAGCGTATAAAACCCCAGCAATAATGCTGCGGTTTTATTTTTTGCAAAAGCAAAGCAATACCCTATATATAACAAATTAAATACTACACCTGTGATTATCTGCAGAGAATATATGCTCCAAAATGTTCTTGAAAGTTGCTTTTTATCATCTCTTGCTTTAGCTATTTCTCTACAACCATAGTTGTTTAACCCAAGCATAATAAATATTACAAAAAAGTGAGAAATTGAATAAGCAAAAGAATAAACACCTATACCATCTGCACCTAATACACGAGAAATATAGGGCGTTGTTATAAGCGGAATACATAGCGCCAACAACTGATACAAGCTGTTGTATATAAAATTCTTTTTAATTGAACTCATTATTCTTCCTCTTGATATTTTATTACGCGTGCAGGAACACCTGCAACAACGCTACCCGCAGACACATCTTTTGTAACAACTGCATTAGCACCAACAATAGCACCATCGCCTACTTTTACATCGCCTATAATCTTTGCGCCTGCATATATTGTTACATTGTTACCAATAGTAGGGAATTTACCATCCTTTTGACCCAATGTAACTTGTTGAAAAATCTTACAAGAATTTCCGATTTCAACCCCATCACCAATTGTAACACCATTAAAATGTTCTACCTTGAAATTCTTTCCTATTTTTGCAGTAATTGAAAACCC
Source organism: uncultured Clostridia bacterium (assembly GCA_937916395.1). GTDB lineage: Bacteria > Bacillota > Clostridia > Oscillospirales > Acutalibacteraceae > DTU089. The sequence continues at coordinate 146,943 of CALFTN010000059.1, forward strand.
TATAGAATACTTCACTTCAAGATGGTTTCTTATTAACAATTTAAAGAATCTTCCCTTTGTTTTCTGCATTTTATCAATCCATACATTCACTCTGAATGTTGGATTTAAAAACCATAATCCAAATACTTTAATAGGATTAGCTCTTTTATTATTGCTAAAAAATAAATATCTTCGTGCCATACACGAATATAATGTTTTTTTATCATTATTTTTCATAACTTTAAATTACAACTCTTTTTCAAAATACGTCTATTTTTGCAATTTACTTTTCAGGTAAAATTATATATGCACCAAGCTTATAGTCCCATTCTTCAGGATAGAATTTTTCAAACCCACTGCCGTGATAAAAAGTTACTTCGCCAAAATATATTTTATTCGCAACTATATAAAAATCTATTCTGACCTGTGGGGGTGATTGCAAACTCTTCGAGATAATTTCGGCCAATTCAAGTAATTCTTTAAGCTTTTCTGGCTTCTCTATTTGATGTGCTGGATTTGATGGATAACATGTGGTAAATGGCTGATATTCCCATTCACGATTATAAAAATTTCTGTGGTGATCAACAAATCTATCGTAATCAACTTGCACAAATTCTGCTTTTCCAGAAAACACAAAAACTTTGTAGTCCATTACATCTTCGTTACCATATTCACTTAGAAACTCCTCAGCTATGATTTTTCGCTGAACATTTTTATACGGCCACTCTCTACCTGTTAAGTAATAATCCTGAGCGAGTCCACGGCGAAGTTCATTTTTTACTTCCTTTATATCCATTTTTGATTTATCTTTGCAAATATACATTCCTAACCCAGAATTATGGTTGCATTTTAATACAAATCTTTCCGGAAGAGCATCAAAATCTATATCATCTGGTGAATCCCATACACCAATAAGCGGAATAAGATATTCTTCTCCTATTTTTTCCTTAATAAAATCACGCACTAGATATTTATCTACCATTTGTGTATATTCAGGTTTACGGTCATATAATTTAAGCCATTGAAGTTTCTCATTAAATGTTTTTGGCTCTTTTAAATTCAACATATTTCCTATATTTAATTTATATGCTTTCTTTAAAAACTTTTCATCTGTCAATATTTTTGTAAAACCCATAATCGTTAAGTATGAAAATCTTATTTGGGGATTCACAAAAAAACTTCTGATTCTATCAAAATTAGTTTTTCTTCTCAAATTCAACACCCTTTATTTTTCGTTCCTATCTAATATATACATAACGTTCATCAAAACAAATAGCGAAAAACACAACATACAGAGAAACAACTATAATATTCCAAACAAACCTATTACCCTTGTTTAAGCCAGATAAAGAATTTGGTATAAGCAAAAGATATGAAAAATTAAAGATCATAGCTTCTCTTGTAGCAATAACAAAAAAATATGAGAACACTTGAAGTATTAATGCTACAAGCATCATATATTCCCACCATTTTCCGTTTTCATCCAATGTATAAAGCTTTTTTTTGTAAAACAATATGAATGCTGTTAAAATACATATTGGAATCACCAATCGTCCTACACCATCAAATCCACTTGAAACATGCACATAGTAATTGGGGTCATATGACAGAATTAAATCCACAAGTTTTGGACCAAACAACATCATAAATAAAATAGTAATCAGTGCCCCACCATAATGTTTTGCGTCCACTTTTTCAAAAAACGTTGGTACAAAGAACACAATTCCGAGTATTGCACTTGTATGACTAAGTGTGGCTAAAACTATCAATATCAATGCTTTTAATATCCATTTTTTCTTTTTCTCAATAATAATATCCAAAGCCAGCAATACAATCCCCATAGCAATAGATTGACGAATAACACCTAAAACCAATATATAATGTGTTGTTAATACATATAGAACAAAACTCATTGTTGGAGATTTTGAATATTTATAAATAAAATATGACACTGGAAGAATAGAAAAAAGACTAGTCCAAAACAAAAAAAAGCTTTCAGATGCACTGATATATGAACACAACTTACACATAACAACATAGCCTATTTCAAAATCAGCCAAAGCATTACGACTTAGTATGTTTTCCCAAGTAGCACTGGCTATATTTTGATATGCTAAAATATATGTCTGTGTATCGGCACCAACTTCACAACCTCTGTTTGCGGCTACCCAAAGCAACACAATAGCGCACCAAACAGTCTGCACAATTCTTTTGTTTTTTCCAGCAATGAATCCAAATAAATATGAACCCATACAAATAATTAGTAACAAACAAAAATAAAATCCCATTACAAACCTATATCCTTACTAACAGAAAATATTTTCATATAATCTTCAACTACACATTGAATATCATATTTCTCTTCTTGGAAAAATCTTTTTGGATCATATCGTTCATAACTTTCCAACTCAATTATATCAATCCATTCTTTTATATCATTTAAAGAACAATACTGAACTTGATTTGTTATATTTGCCTCTTTCGTAATAGTATCAGATACAAAACATCTTAAACCATTGGCTTGTGCTTCAATTACCGTATTAGGCATACCCTCATATAAAGAAGGAAAAACAAATAAATCCATTGCAGAATACAACTCATTAACATCTTTTCGATTCCCTGCAAATTTAACAAATTCACTAATATTATATTTTGAAATTTTTTCTGCTATTTTTTCTTTTAGTGGCCCTTCTCCTATAAGCAACAAGTAAGATTCTGGATTTTTAATATGAATTTGATTAAAAATATCAATTAAAAATTCATGGTTTTTTTGTGTATTAAATCGCCCAACATGTCCGATAACAATTGCTTTATTAGAAATATTTAATTCTTTTCGTTTTGCTATTCTACTCTTTTCATTAAAAGCATAAAAAGACATATCAACACCATTTTTAACGTAAATCACATCATCACAGTTTTTTTCACCAAACAACCATTTTGCAGCTTCTTTTGACGGCGCAACTTTTTTAGTGACTAATCTAGATAAAATATTTCTCGAAAAATTATGAATTATATTATTTAATTTAGAATCCCCAGCCTTTGTGTTCGTAGAACGCATTATCCTATTTACTGCACCACCATTCTTTGCAGCTAACATTTCTGTCCATGATAAAGCATGTTCTCCACATTTAAACACCACTCGATAATTATTTAGCGACACAATATTTTTTATATCTAAATAATTTTGAAATATATTTTTTGATTTAGAAGTAACACGATAAATTCTTCCTCCTAAACCTATGATTTCATCCTCATAATAACACTTTTCTACAACATTCAAAACAAAATCAAATTGATATTTAGTTCTGTCTATTGTTCTATACACCTTCATAATATGGGTTTCGGCACCACCTAAACCCATATTCCCCATAATAAAAAGGATTCTTTCCATTTTTGTAAAAACGCTCCTTAAATAATTACTCTAAATGTTCTAGCAATGGAATTATTGCTACCCCTGGCTCATATTTCTCATAAGAAGCTACACACGCTTTTTTTAATTTCTTAATAAATTCAGGATTTTCAATTGAAAACTTAATTTTTTCCACGAAAGCTTCATAATCATTGAAAGGATAAACCAATCCATTAACACCATCAACAATCATTTGATTACATCTTTTCCAATTTGAAGTGATAACCGGAACCCCTGAAGCAAAGCTATCAATAATCGTACCTGGTATTCCTTCCGTTTGATATTTTGTAGGAAAAAGCAAGCAATAATAGGGACAAATTGTTTCTACTGCATGTTCAGAATCTACAACACCACAATATTTAATATTTTCGTTATTATTTATTAACACTTGAAAATCTGTTTTAAAGCCTTCATCAATAGAGCCATATATATCTAAGCAACATCTTACTTCTTTATACTCTTCGTTTATTTGATTTATAGCATTTACAGCATCAATTATACCTTTTTCTGCAATAACTCTTGAAAATGTGCAAAATCTAAATGGTTTTACAAATACATCAGAGATATCCCTAATATTTAAAGATTTTATATGTTTGAAGTTATACATCAAATATGTATTATCAAAACCTAATTGATGCATATCTTGCAAGCAATCCCGTGTTTCTACAAAAAAAGAATCTATTACACTTAATGCAGATATTTTTTCTTTGTTTTGCGACAACAATTCTGCAATATCGCCACCCACAACTGCGTATAAAATATTTGAACAAAAAATTTTCTTCAATATTTTAAATAAGCTCATTAACAATGTACTTGTATCAGAAATAACTAAAACAATGTTTTTATATTGAAAAAAAGCTTTGACAATTTCAAGTAAAACTATAATTTTTCTTTGTTTCCAATTATATATGTCAACGCAACCAATGTTTTGCTCAGGAAACTGATTTTTTAATTCTTTATGAATATTACGCGCTTTTACTACAGCGCCAATCATATTATTCTCTTTCCAATCAAAATGGCCTATTACAGTTATATTTCCCATAACGATATTTTCTCCATAAACAACAAATTCTAGTAATTAAACACAATTACCACATCTTAACCCAGTCGTCAGGTATCATTTGTGGATTTCCATAAGGTTTCTCAGGAACGATACGAATCGCATCCTCATGTTCATTTAACCATGCTGCCCACCATGAGAATGTGCTATTTGCACAGATAATATGATTACAATTTTTCATAAGCATCAAATCATCAATATCACCATTGGTAGTTTTTATATTTAAAAACCTAAAATCTTCTGATTCACCAAAATTAGTTTTCACCCAATTTATATCATCTGAAAAAAAGAAAAAAATTGGATTTTCCACATTGTTTCTAATATAATCTATAGCTTTCACATAATAATCCTTCTCTAACAAATAGTGAAATTTATTGTACGATTTTTTGAAATCCCCTCTTCTTACATGAACAGCAACTGAATTACAATTCTGAACCATTTTTAATGCATCTATGTATTGCGATTCAAGGGGATAGTTTGGCGTTATTTGCTTCAATAAATCATTACGATATTTCTCAAAATACTTAGGAGACTGAAAATACCCATCAAAATACGCATTTGAATACTTATCAACGAGAAATTTCTCGGTGTATACTTCTCGTGTTTCTAATACATACACATATTCTTCTATTTTTATTTTACCTATTTTCAATATTCTCATAGCTTTATTTATATACTTGTTTTTACAGAGACAAATTTTATTAGGAATATTTTCATTAGAAATATCTATAAAATCACAGACATTTAAAAAAGGTAATTTGTAACCTCTACTCGTCATATTTGAAGTAAAACTCACATTAAATGCCAGTTCCTGATTATTACTTTTTGCTAATGCATATCCCATAGAATATTGAAATAATTGATTGCCTAAACCACCTTTTATTCTCATAATAATCATTACTATTACCTCTCATTTATATTAAGTACATTAGGTTATCTTTCTTTGTTGTCGTCACACAATAACTTTTTTCTTGATTTTGTTACTATAAATAAATCTTTAACTGAAAACATTTCATTTTCAACTTTTTATTCGATACTTTAAATTACTTGTTATTTCCTAACCCTTTTTGCAAACACTCTTTTTTTGCTTGCATTATACATATACCCAAATAAATAGCACAAACATAAAAAACCGTCTATCTGTGGTTGTTGCTTTAAACATTGATAATATCTTTGCGCATTTTTCAGTTTTTTTGAACTTTTAGAACCCTCAACCAATCTGTAACTAGCTAAATTCTCGTTTAATCCATATGCTATGATACCTTGTCTTAAATAGAACATCCATGTCAATACATCCTCAAGATAACCTTCTTCCATATGAAAATCTGGAATTTGTTGTAAATCCACCATAACTGTTAGGCATCCAATAATAGAATTTGGCATATATTGCCTATAATTAATTTGTGTAGGCACCTCAAAAATCTTTCTTTTCTCATCAGCAGAGTTTCTAAAGACTTCATATGCCGTGAATGTAAATGCGTAATTGTTTCTCTGCATAAAACTTAATTGGCGTTTTAACTTTTCTGGTTTCCATACATCATCAGAATCCAACAAAGCGATATATCTTCCGTTTGCCTGCTTTATTGCAACATTTCTCGCAATAGCCGAACCAGAATTTTTATTTAAACAAATCAATTTTATATTCTTATTTGTTTCTGCATATTTTCTAACAATTTCTACTGTATTATCTGTTGAGCAATCATCAACAATTAACATTTCCCAATTTAAATAGGTTTGTGAAATCACACTTTCTATTGTTTCGCCTATTGTTTTCGAACTATTATACGCAGGCGTAATAATGGAAACAAGCTCATTCATTTTTGGTCTTCTCCGTTCTATCAATTGATACATGCATTACACAAATATTATATTTCTCTTTATATCTGCTAAGTTCTTTGTCATAACTCAAGCTACCAAAGGCTTTATTTACAAGCCCTGTTACTTTGCTCATAATTTTAAGTGCCCAGACGAAGCCTTTTATTAAGTGCACTTTTTTTCCATGAGCTTCTGCTATCATCTTAACTAATTCACTTGTATTACTATACTCAGCATTTTGTGGCCAGAAAGTTCCCTGTTCTTCATTTTCAACCATTAAGCGAACAAATTCACAAAGATTTTCAATATAAAGCATTGAACGCTCGTTTTCAACATAAGGGAAAACAGGTGTTAATGAAGCTATTTTTGCTAAAAGTGGATAGTTACCCTTGCTACCCTTACCATAAATCATTGGTGGTCGTAAAATTACAACATTAAAGTTTTCGTCACTTAAATCATTCAAGCCATTTTCTGCCTGAACCTTGCTATCACCATAGCAGTTTGCAGGAGAAACTGGTGTATCTTTAGTAATTCTTTTTGTTTTACCTATTGGAGCACTGTCGCCATAAACAATAGCAGAACTCATAAATATAAACTGATTTACACCATCTGCTTTTGCTTTTTTTGCCGTTTCAACTGTTAAATCGGTATTTACCTCATAATAAAGTTTTTCTTTTTCGGCACTGATTTTGCCATTATCTGAATGTGCTATACCAGCAACGTGAAAAACACTGTCGTAACCAGAAAAATCTTTATCACGCCACGAACCGTCAATCATATCAATAGTGTCGACGCTATAATTTTCAGAAAAATTTTCTTTAATATATTTTTCAAACGAGGTACCAATATAACTATTTGCACCTGTTATCAATATTTTTTTCATACTGAACCTCTGCCCTTACTGAGCCACATTTTCATCATTCTTTTTCATTTCGCCTGTGCCACCCTCAACAACGCCATCAGATTTCAACACAGAAGCGAATGTACCAAAAAAGCATTTGCAGTCGAACGCAAAGCTCATTTTTTCTACATATTCGCCATCTAGCTTTGCTTTGACATCAATCTCAAGCTCGTCCCTGCCATTAATTTGCGCCCAGCCTGTAAGGCCCGGTCTGACGTCATTCGCGCCGTATTTGTCGCGTTCCTCAATCAAGTCATACTGATTCCAGAGAGCTGGACGTGGACCGATAACGGACATTTCGCCCTTTAATATATTAAACAACTGTGGAAGCTCATCAAGACTGCTTTTTCTCAAAACCTTGCCAATGCTTGTAATATACTGCTCTGGATTCTCTAACAAATGTGTAGGGCAATCTTTGGGGGTACTCATTTTCATACTTCTGAACTTATACAAATTGAAATGAGTTTTATTTATACCAACACGTTTTTGGCTGAATAATACAGGGCCTGGGTCGGTAATTTTAATAATCAATGCAATAATACCCATTGGAATTATAAGTAAAATAATTCCAACTACTGAAAGCACTAAATCTATTAATCTTTTTACAAGATTCTTATACATTACTCGCTCAAACTCCTGTTTACTTCTTTACTAAAACCTCTTTAATCTGCTCCTCATAGGCTTTGCCTTTATATTCGGAGCCATTTTCGCCTGCTGGGTGGTAGGTTGGAACAATTTCTGCAACAACATTGCGGATATCGTTTTCATTACCACAATAGGCAACATTCATAAGAGATTGTAACTGATTTAAAAATGCATCTTCGTCAAAAGGAATAGGACTACCGATATAAATAAGCTTATTCGGAGTAGTTTTTAAGCCCTCTTCTGACATAAGCTTTTCTTCATACAATTTTTCGCCTGGGCGAAGGCCTGTATAAGAAATCATAATATCAATATTCGGTTTAAGACCAGCAAGCTTTATAAGATTCCTTGCAAGGTCATCAATTTTAACAGGCGCGCCCATATCAAGAACGAATATTTCGCCACCCTTTGCATAGGTACCAGCCTGTAAAACGAGGGAAGACGCCTCTGGAATAGTCATAAAATAACGGATAATATCTGGGTGTGTAACTGTTACAGGACCACCCTTTGCAATCTGCTCTTTGAATCTCGGAATAACAGAACCATTACTACCGAGCACGTTACCGAAACGAACTGCAACAAACTCTGTTTCTGGATTTTCGTCATTACGAACACAGATTACATCATCCTCAGTATTTTCATCGCTATGAAGGTGAAGTGGCGAAAGCTCGTAAGCTCTGCCCTCTGCAATTTTCTTTGCAAATGTCTGAATAATCATTTCACAGATACGCTTTGACGCACCCATTATATTGGTCGGATTTACCGCCTTATCTGTAGAGATAAGCACGAATCGCTTACAACCATTCATCATTGCGGCATACGCTGTTTTGTAGGTGCCTATAGCATTATTTTTAATTGATTCGCACGGACTACCTTCCATTAACGGCACATGCTTATGAGCTGCTGCATGATAAACAATTTCTGGCTTATATTTTGCGAAAACCTGATTAACACGACGGCTGTCTCTCACAGAGCCTATTAATACCTGAAGATTCAGGTTCGGATATTTATCCTTAAGCTCAAGACCTATTGCGTGGGCATTGTTTTCATAAATATCAAGTATAATGAGCTGTTTTGGATTGTGTTTTGCAATCTGTCTGCAAAGCTCACTACCAATAGAGCCACCGCCACCGGTAACCAAAATAACCTTGTCATATATGAAGTCGAAAATCTCCCTCATATCAACCTTTACGACATCTCTGCCGAGTAAATCTTCAATAGCAACATCTTTCATTTCGTTTGCAGTTACGTTGCTATATACGTTAGGAAGATTTTTGAGTTCACAGCCCGTCTCTCTGCAGATTTCCAAAATATCTCTTCTTTGTTCTGCTGAAAGACTCGGTATAGCAAGATAAATTTTTTCGATTTTGTATTTTTCAACATTTAATAAAATATCTTCTCTGCCACCAACAACTGGCACGCCGTCAATAGACCTGCCCCATTTGTTCTTGTTGTCATCAATAATACAGCAAACCTGTTTTGTTATAACCTTCGCACGTTGCAAATCGTGTAATATCATTTGACCTGCCGCACCAGCACCGATAAGCATAACTCTGCTTGGTGGGTTTTTGGTACGTCTGCTACGTTCAAGCAAGATAAAACGATATGAAAAACGAATAAGAACAGTCAACGCAAACTGAACCGCGATACCGATGATATAATAAGAAATCGGCATACGCTGGAACAACAATGTTATAAAAACTGTGTGGAACACGCCGAGGGTGAGTGTTGCAAATATAACCCTTTTAAGCTCCACAAAGCTTGCAAAGCGCCAGATACTCTGATAAAGATGGAAGAACCAGAACACCACAAGACTTGCTGCGAGATAAATTGGCAAAAATTTAAACCACGCAGAAAGATAAATTTCTGGAATCTGTGAAAAATGGCAATCAAACCTTAACCATAATGCAAAAAGGTATGAAGCCGCAACAACTATTAAATCATAAAGTGCTAGCAAAATAGCAATCTTATGCCAATGTTCAAGAAGTTTTTTCTTTTTTGAACTGCATTCTCTTTTCGACATATTTTCCCCTGCTTTTATAAAAATTAAAAATAAAATTCCACTATTTTTGAAACAGAGATTTGACCTCTGAATGAATATTATATTTCATAATAATACAAATTAAATAATAGCATAAAATCCACCATTATGCAATAGTAAATTTAACTAATGAGAGGCATTTTTTTGACTAGCAACTGACAAAAAGGAAAAGCTCCACTACTTTTAGTGGAGCTAAGCATTATTTTAATTTTTCTTTTTTGGATGTATTTCTTTTTAAATAAATTATTGCTTGTATCGGCATAGCAATTGATGTAAGCATTGCACAAAGTAATGTTGCTAGCTTTATACCCAAAATACCCATATCACAATATTTTGCAAAAATAACTGACAGCGGAATATTTAAAATCGCACCTAATGCTGCAACAAATAACTGCAATTTTATAATACCTGCGCCATTCATAACATTCAAAAATATTGCTGAAAATGCTGTCATTATGCAATATCCGGCAAACAGAATTACCAAACTAGGTTCATAGTCAAATGCTTTTTCTCCAAGCCAAATAGTAACTATATCGTTAAAAAATATAGTAACAATGATAACGCCAACTGCAAAAACCGCCCAGATTTTCACAAGCTCTTTTACTTTTTTTACAATCCACTCAAAATTGTTTTGGGCTATGTGAAATGTTACAGCAGACCACAACGCGATTAACAAAATAGAGAACAAATTGTTTCCAGTATCATAAACCTTAGAAATAATAGAATATTTTGTTACCATTTCACTACTTATTAAATAGTTTATTAAAATATTGTCTACTGAATATAAAAGAATTGTACAAAGCTGTAACGCAAAAAATTGAAGTCCTACATTTAAAATAGATTTTTTTAAAACAGGGGTATTGTTCTTTTTTCTTACAACTTTAAACAAATCAATATTTTTTCTTTTAAGTATAAAAATCAGAAAAATATTTGGTATTAACGAAGAAAGTCCATTAACAACTGCAAACAAGCTTAAATTTGCTTCAACATTTCCGATTGTCAAAAGTAATACAACAACTGTTCCTAAAAATGCCACTGCAAACGAAATTGCAGAAGTTAAATAACTCCTTTGGTAACTATAGGCAATAGAATTACAGATTCCAACACATAAATTCACACAAAAGAAGAAACCTGTTATATACATTGGAACACGAAGTTCAAGCTGCAGAACACCCGTTCTGAAAAAAATCTCAGATAATATCAAAATAACTACAAACAAAACTACCGAAATTTTACTTAGTGTAAAAAAAGCTGTAGCTACTAACTTCTGTTCTTTCTCTTTGTCATTTTCTGCGTATGCTTTTGCGAGCTCATTTCTCAAGCCGTTTCCTATCCCAAAATCAGCTGAACCCATCCAGGAAACAATTGAAGCAATTGTAACCCACAAGCCATAAATTGTATTTCCTAAATAACCAATATTTATATTTACAGAAAACAAGCCTAAAAAGAGCGCCGCAAATCTAAAAACATAATTGAGAATAATATTCCGCCAATATTCATCTTTTAAATATTTTTTTATTTTATTCATCACTTCTTAGTCTCTTTCTTTCAAAACTTCATCCAAAGCAAATGTTAACGATTCTATAAAATTCTCTTTACTATACCTTTCTTGAATTATATCATAAGAATTTTTGCTTTTTGATTTAACCCATTCATCATCTTTTTGAGCATACTCTAACACCGTAGCTCTTATTGTTTCAATTGAGCAATCTTTTAAATGAATTACTTCATCATCTTCCAAGCCACATTCACGGCTACAAATGTTAATTAAACCTTCAGACATTGTAGTTAACACAGACCCCGCAACACCCTCTGAACATGATGGCATAATTGCATAAACACATTTATCAACTATCGCTTTGAATTGCTCACTATCTGTTGATACAAACCCTATCGGGTGTATATTAGGGCACTCATAAAGTTCATGGTAATAACAGCTTTCAAAATCTTCTTCAAATTTAAAACATCCACAAACATATAAATCACATGGAAAACCATCTTCCGAAAAAACTTCTAAAAGCAAATCTAAACCTTTATGAACACAACCACCACTTCCAAAATACAAAAAGCTCCTTTTGTCTTTTGAATTGCTATTATAACCATATTCTACCTTGTGACCAGTATTCTTTATAAAATATGGTTTGGGCAAATTAAATTCATTTTCAAACGTTTTCCAATTATGTTCGTTGCCTATAACAAAGCATGCATCGACCTTTTCAATTTCTTTAGTATAGGGAGTATCTTGTCTCCTCGGTGTTAAAGTAATTCCCTTTCGTTTGAATAAATCTGCCAATCGCTTTTTTTCGGCAGCATTTTGGAAAGACGGATTTGATGTAGTAAAATATGCAATTGTTTTGCAACCAGGATTCATATATTTTCTTATTTCAGGATACTTTCCTGGCACTATATCAATTATCAAATCATACTTTTTTGATAAAAGCATTTTTTTTGCTTTCCAATCAGCCACATCAACAATATAACCATTTTTGTCAAGCAACTTTGCAATTTCCTTTACTTGCCATAAACATTGATGCGAATCAGTAGAATCATTAAAAATAAACGGACTGGTCAAATACACAAGCAGACAACGTTTCTTGTGACTTTTTTTATTTACATTACTTACCGGAACATAAAGACTTTTTTCATGCTTTAACCTGTTCAATCTGGATATTACTTTTCCTATTATTTTCATTTTTCTTTCCTCTGTTATTTTATAGGTGTTCAAAATAATCTCGAACAGTTATTAAAATCTCTATCCTTTCAGAAATTATCTTTTTCTCTATAAAGACTTCGTTTTTGTACTTTTACACTCCACAATTGCCAAAGCTTTGTTGGAAGCAAATTTCTCTTTATTACATTTATTTGTTCTCTATACATATTAATTTTAGTTTTAAAAGTGTTAGCCGTCAATCCATAACTTGCCTTTACTGCTTCTCGTTCTTTTATAGATTTTATTACATTTTTACTACTTACGCCATCGCCTGAAAAACAAGTTATTATTTCGTCAAGCTTACAAAATGACTTACCTGCTAACTTCTGACCCAACACAAAATTATAGTCAGCTGCTATTTTATACTTTGTATCGAACTTATTCCTTTTCATTATTTCGGCAGAAGCAAATACTGATGGATGTGGAACAGTCATCGCTGTTTCTAAACCATTCTCATCCCCATTAAAATTGAAAATTACACCTCGTTCTATAAACATAACATTTCCATAAAGTAAATCTGGTTTATTCGAAGCAGAAATTTTATTTATTACATTCTCTACAATCTCGTTATTATAAAACCAATCACCCGCATTTAAAAAGCAGATATATTCGCCGGTTGCCTTTTCTATACCCTTATTCATGGCATCATAAATGCCTGAATCTTTCTCGGAATTTACTACGTATTCTATTCCTTTTAAAGAAAACCTTTCATTGTATGATTCTGCTATTTCTGCAGTTTTATCTGTACTTTTACCATCACAAATAATATACTCTATATCGTTTGTAGTCTGATTTAAAACAGATTCAATTGTCTTTGCAATATTTTTTTCTTCATTAAAAGCAACTGTAACAACCGAAATTTTCATTTGTACCTCCGAGATAAATTTATCCAGTTCAGGCATTTAATACTTTTTCATAAATATTAAACAAATCACTCATATTTTTTTCTGCATCATAAAGTTCTTTTGCGTGTTTTTTTGAATTTTCTGAAAACTTTTGAACTAATTCCTGATTTTCAAAAAGTTCACTTACATAATGTGCTAACATATATGGCTCATCGGCAGGATAAATAAAGCCTTCTTCACCATGAACCAGAAGATTTTTAATTCCACCAACATCTGAGCTCACTGTTGGCACACCTAAAAGCATTGCTTCGCCCACTGAATTAGATGAATTCTCTATTGAAGAAGCACATACGAATACATTTGACTTCAAATATCTTTCGCACATTGCATTTTCATCTAAATAGCCCAAAAATGTAATATGGTCCTTCAGACCATTTTCAATTATAAGCTTTTTACAATACTGTTTATATTTAGTAAGTTTTATGTTTTCTATAAGTGGCAAATCTAAAAAAGAGTCGCCTGTTGTGTACAAGTGCACATCAGGGTATTTTTTTACTAAATCTGCCATAGCTTCAATGATGAGGTGTAAACCTTTTAAAGGTGCATACCACTGACTGAAAAACACTGAATGTTTTTCACAATGCTCGTAACTCCACTCATTTTTATAAAATGGTTTTCGCATTGTTTCATTACATTTATAATAATTAATATCTGGATTCAATCTTTTAACACAAGCTCTATCCCAGTCGGTTCTGCCAATTATATGCTTTATACTTTTTATTGCTTCTTCTTCGTATTTTCCGCGTGTTGAATAATTTTTTTGCCAAGTTTTCAAATTTTCGCGTCTTAAAAAATCACGAAAAGAATAGCCATTAACTACTTCTTCCGGCAGATACGCTGTAAAATGCCTGCTTATAGCAGAAACCAAACCTTGAATTGTTATAACAATTCTATCGGACATATTTAGCTTCTCACAAGCCTTAACCATAGCAAGCGTGTGCGGAAACTCAGAACCAAAAATCTGAATAACGTCTGGATTATGTTTTTCTAAAACCGACACAAAATATTTTATTTGTGAAGACTCTAAAGATGTCATTTCCTCCCATTTGTAGCTAATGAAAGTAACATCATTGACTTCTTTTTCTTCTAATACCGAATCATGTCTCGGATATAAATACACAAGCTTTATATCCGGATTCTCAGTCATATTTCTATAAACAGAACTTATCCAGCTTTCTGGTTTTTCTGCTGTTTTTATACCTGACTCTGGTATTAATGTATTACACAACCATAATATTTTCATAAATACTCCTATAAAAAGTCAAGTGGTTTTTCACCGACTCCTATAAACAAAAAGTTCCCTCCTGGTTCGCGGCTCGCACAAAGTGCGTCTATGCGTGAGGGACTATATCGGTATCATTATATGCATATTTTTAAAATATGTCAACAATTTTTTTGGAAATTTATAAAATACAAAAAATAAAATTGTTATACATTATATATAGCGTGTTTGTGTATTAAGGGTTCAATGTTGAATTTAATTACTTATTTATTTCAAATTTATCATTTTCACTTAAATCTAACAATTTAACAATATTCTCAAAATTCACCTTTGCAGTTTTTAATGCTTCTGTTTTATGTGCATCACTACCAAAATAGAACTTGCAACCACATTCCTTTGCAATAAAGAAAGGTCTTAACAAAGCTTCTTTTTCTTCTTCTGAATTAAAAAGGCTTTTCATATTAAGCTCTATTCCTACGCCTTTCTTTGCACATTCAGAAAAAATATTATATAAATCATTGGTTTTTAAAAGTGAAACAGCCTTTGCGTGATTTGCTTTAAAAACGTGGGTTCCCGTTAAGTGTGAAACGCCCATTTTGTGCCAAGGTAAATCTTTTTTCAATAGCTCTTCAAATCGTTTTAACCAAAGGTAGGCGGCTTCTTCTGGTATCTGTGGTCTTTTCTTTACTGTGTACCCCTCAAGGTGCAAGTGAGTTGTAGAAACAGTAATAAAATCAAAAAAATCAATATGCTCGTCACTTACACCTAAAGTAAAGTTATAATCCATCTCTGCTTCTGCACCAAAGAGAAATTTTACTTTTTCATCTTGTGGCAGTGGCAGAGCTTTTGTTATGTAACTGAATTTTTGCTCAGGATGCCATTCATCTACACTTTTAACACTTTCATCCCACAAATGATTTGTGAGACATACAGCTTTATAATCATTATCTTTAGCATATTTCAAAATTGTTTCAGGTGTCTGATTTTCATCGTGACAACAGGGCGAAATTGTAGAATGAATATGAAAATCGTGGTCGACTATATATTTCATAGTATCATCTCCTTTTTTATAATAACATATACTAACGAAGTTTAAAAGGATTTTTATATTGATATACATTTTTGTTTGGTGTATAATCAACTTAATATTATTGTAAAACAGAGGTAGTAACAGTGGCAGACAAAATTTTTGATTACATAATTCACGGTGGTGACTATAACCCTGACCAGTGGTTACAAACACCAGAAATTATAGATGAAGATATGCGTCTTATGAATTTAGCACACGTAAACAGTGCTACTGTAAGCATCTTTTCCTGGGCAATGTTAGAGCCTGAAGAGGGCGTTTATAATTTCGGATGGTTAGATAATTTGTTAGATAAATTGCATGAAAATGGTAAAGATGTAATTTTAGCAACACCATCTGGTGCAAGACCAAACTGGTTGGCGCAGAAATACCCAGAGGTGTTACGTGTAGAAGAAACAGGAATTCGCAACGAATATGGCGTAAGACATAACCATTGTTTAACTTCGCCAATTTACAGAGAAAAGGTAAGAAATATAAATACACTTCTCGCAGAAAGATATAAAAATCACCCTGCAGTAAAAATGTGGCATATTTCAAATGAATATTGTGGCGAATGTCATTGTGATTTATGTCAGGAGGCATTCAGAGAGTGGCTTAAAAAAGAGTATGATAACGATTTAGAAAAGCTCAATTTTAAGTGGTGGAGTGGCTTCTGGAGTCACCAGATTACCGATTGGTCACAAATAAATTCTCCAAAATTCAGGGGTGAAAATCACGTTCCTGCTATGAAGCTTGCATGGAGAAGATTCGTAACAGACAGCACAATTTCATTTTTTGAAAACGAAATTGCTCCTTTAAGAGAAATCACACCAGATATACCAATAACAACAAACTTTATGAGATTATACGATGGCATAAATTACCAGAAATTTGCTAAAAAACTCGATTTAGTGTCATGGGATAACTACCCTGCGTGGGATAGAGGCTTCAATGAAAAAGAGGCTTGTAATGTTGCGTTTGTTCACGATGCTTTCAGAACAATGGGTGGTGGCAAACCATTTTTTATGATGGAAAGCACACCTTCACTTGTGAACTGGCATCCTGTAAACAAATTACCAATGCCAGGAAGACAAGAGCTTTCTTCAATTCAGGCAGTGGCACACGGAGCAGACAGTGTTCAGTATTTTCAGTGGAGAAAAAGCCGTGGCGGTCATGAAAAATATCACGGTGCAGTGGTTGACCATTGTGGCCACGAAAATACAAGAGTGTTTAAAGAGGTAGCACACTTAGGCGAAGTGCTCCAGAAATTAAATAATGTTGTAGGTGGCAGAAGTGAAAGCAAGGTTGCTGTTATTGCCGATTGGGAAGAAAGCTGGGCTACACAATATTTCTGTGGCTTCAACAATGAGCATAGAGAATATTTTGAAGAATGTACAAAATGGTATAAGCCATTCTGGGAAAAAGGTATTTCTGTTGATGTAATTGCCATGGATGATGATTATGAGAAATATGATTTAGTAATTGCTCCATTTCTTTATATGTTAAAGGATGGTACAATAGAAAAAATTGAAAGCTATGTTAAAAATGGCGGTAATTTTGTTACTACATATCTTTCCTGTATGGTAGACAGAGATGACCTTTGTTTCTTAGGTGGCTTCCCTGCAGAAAGCTTAAAAAAAGTTTTTGGTATCTGGGCAGAAGAAACAGACTCTTTACCAGAGGGCATGAAAAACATTGCTTCATATAATGGCAAAAATTACGATGTTGTTCACATTTGCGACTTGTTACATTCACAAGGGGCAGAGGTTTTGGGTAGCTACGAAACAGATTTTTATAAAGGCAGACCGGCTATAACTGTTAATAAATTCGGTAAAGGTAATGCATATTATGTTGCGTTCAGAAATGATGAGGATTTTACAAAAGATTTTTGCGAGGACTTAATTAAAAAAGTTTCAATTAAAGGTGATACAGAAATAAAAGCAGAAAATGGCGTAAGCATAAGAAAGCGTGGAGATGTTATTTTTGTGATGAACTTTGCGGACGAAATCAGAAAGGTGACACTTGACGGAGAATATTTAAACATAGCTACAAATGAAAAAATCTGTGGTGAAGTTGAACTTGATGTTTGTGAATATTTAATTTTAGAAATCAGGAAATAGAAAATAGATTTTCTTGGAAGGTAGTTTATGAAAGAATTTTTAATTGGTTTACTTGTTGTGTTTATTGCATTTATTTTAATTTTAATCTTCAATGCATTAAGAGTAAAACTTACCGCACGAAAATTGAGAGAAAGAAAAAAACACAAGACAAAAGAAGAGCAGATAGAGTATGCAAACAGACTCTCAAAAATGATAAAGTGTGAAACGGTGTCAGAAGAGGGCTCTTTTGACGATACAGAATTCAAAAAGCTCCGAGACGTAATGAGTGAGCTTTTTCCTGAAATCCATAAACAAGCCGAAAAAATGATATTTTCTGACGATTGCTGGATTTACAAAATAAAAGGTAAAGACGAAAGCAGAAATTTAATGCTTATGAGCCATCACGACGTTGTAGCTGTTACGGGTGAGTGGCTTCATCCTGGCTTTTGTGGTGAAATTTTTGACGATTGCTTATGGGGCAGGGGTACGGTTGATACTAAAACCCCACTCTTTGCTGAGTTTCAGGCAATTGAAGAATTGCTAAGAGAAGGTTTTGTTCCTGAATGTAATGTGTATATTGGTTCTTCTCATAATGAAGAAATCGGTGGCGATGGTATTCCAGAAGCACTTAAATATTTTAAAGAGAATAATATAACCTTTGAAACAATACTTGATGAGGGCGGTGCAATAATTTCGCCACCTCTTGCAGGAATAAAAGCAAACTGTGCTATGATGGCGGTTCATGAAAAAGGCAGATATACGCTTAATTGCTATGCAAGAGATACAGGTGGGCATAAGGGTCTTTCTGCAAATAGTAACACCCCGGTTGCAAGAATGTCTGCATTTATTACAGAAGTAAACACTAAAAATATATTTATAAAAAGGCTTTATCCAGAGGTAAAGGGAATGTTTACACATCTTTGCCCATACACACCATTTGTTATGACAATTCTTTTTTCAAATCTTTGGTGCTTCGGCTCTCTTTTAAAAACAGTTATGCCAAAGCTTAATGCACAAGCAGGTTCAATGGTTGGTACAACCTGTTCATTTAACGAGATTAATACAAACAAAAAAGAAAAATATTGTCACGGGAAGGCCTTTCTTCGTCCTGTAAAAGAAGAAGACTTAGAAAAGGATTTAGAAGAAATAAAGAAAATTGCAAAGAAGTATGATATTGAGTTGGTTCCTGCTGAAAATAATGAATGCTTTAAGGCAACCAATGTAAACAATAAATCAGTTCAATACACAAAAGAATGTATAAATGAAATTTTCCCGGATGTTATTCCTGCACCATATATTTTACCAGCAGGAACAGATGCAAGACATCTTTGTGGAATTTCAGAAAGTGTAATTCGTTTTGCGCCAATAGAAATGAATGATAAGCAATTTGCTTCAGTTCATAGCGAAAACGAACACATTTCGCTTGAAGCAATAGCAAATTGTGTTGTGTTTTACAAGCATTACTTAAAAAATTATAAATAAGTGAGATAAAATTATGGGTGAAAAAATAAAACAGGCAATAGGAATAGAGGGTACTTTTAAAGAAACTGTATGGCCTATGATTCAGTATTGCTTTGCTAATATATTTATGGGTGGCGGTGGCTACATCATAACTATGTATTTTTCAATGTTCTTAACGAATGTTGTTGGTATGGAACTGCGTCACGCAACCTTTATTATGATGATAGCAACTGTATGGGATGGTATAAATGACCCTATTATGGGCTTAATTACTGACAGAACACGTTCAAAATATGGCAGACACAGACGATATTTACTTTTAAGTATTCCTCCACTTGTAGTGTCTTACATAATGCTCTGGAATTCATTTGGGATTGATGGTAAAGAGCATCCGACCATTGCAGTTTGCTATTATGCTTTTGCTTATATACTTTACAAAACGGCGTATACAATGGTTGATGTTCCACATACAGCAATGTTACCAACATTGGCACCAGAATATAACAAGAGAACACAATATACTTCTGTAAGCTATATTTTCAATTCAGTGGGTATGGTGCCGTCATATATTATTCTTTTAATATTCTTATGGGCATTCGGTTCATCAGATGGGCTTTCAAAAGAATCTAAAATGCCGTTTTTGTTAACTGGTATTGTTCTTTCCATTGTGTATGCCTGCTCCATATTTGCTACGTTTAAAACCTGTAAAGAGCCAAGTTCATTAGATGAAGAATTACCGCCACTTGATATAAAGTTTGCAATAAATGAATATATTCAGGTGTTCAGAAACAAGTCGTTCCGTGATTATTTTTCAATGTCTTTTTTCTGGCAAATGGCTCGTAGCTGTTTTTCAACAACTAATGTTTATTACATAACGTATCTTGTTAATCTTTATAAATATTATCCGCTTTTCAATACGTTTGCAGGTATTTTTGAAACACTTGCTTTCCCGCTTAATTATGCATTAACGATGAAAAAGGGTAAGAGTAAATGCGGTGCCGTTGTTACTCCGTTTATGATTGTAGGTTTGCTTATTGCGCTTTTTGTAAAACCCGCTACACCAGGTGGAAATGTTATGCTTACACTTGTTTTGATGATTTTAGGTGGTGCGGTGCTTTATCCGTTTGGTATGAGTGGTTTAGGCTTTGTAAGTAACAACGTTTTACCTGATTTAACCGATGTTGATGAACTCATAACCGGTAGACGTCGTGAAGGTGTTATTGGTACATTCAACACCATGGTGAAGCAAGTTACAGGTGGCATTATGACCTTTATGGTTGGTACTCTTTTAAATGCCTTTGGACTTGTAACTGGTAACGAGGGAGTTTATATTGAGCAGACTGCAACGGCTTTGTGGGGTATAAGAATTTGCGTAGCAATTCTTCCTGCAATAAGTGCTACAATCGCATACCTTTTATTAAAACGCTTCAAAATGACTAAAGATGACCACACAATGATAAGGGCTGCTATTGCAACTAAACACAAATATGGCACAGTTACATTAACTGAATATGAAAGAGAGCGTTGCGAACTGCTTTCTGGTTACAAATTAGAAAACACCTGGCTTGGTACTTATGAGAATGATGCTGAAGTGCACAGATTGGAAAAAGATATACAGGGAAATTATTTAATTCTTCTTGAACAAGAAGCAGAACTCAAAAAACAATTAGCGGAGGCAGAGTAATGGAAAAAATAAATATTGCAGTAACTACACCAGTAAGAAAATACAGTAAGTTGCAGAGTGTTTTGTTTTATGCAGTTCAATGGACATGGGGACTTCCTGTAAATGTAGTAGGTTTAATTGCCTATTTAATCTGCACTAAAATTTTAAAAAGACCACACAGTAAATTCGGCTTTTCAAATATAGTTTATCTACCTTGGAATGCTGGCGGACTTTCAATGGGACTTTTTATATTTGTTCGTGATGAAAAAGAAAAAAAAGAGTGGATTTATAATGTGAGAATTCACGAGTATGGCCACACATGGCAATGTCTTCTCTTAGGTCCGCTTTATTATATTGTTGTAGCTCTGCCATCAGTAATCTGGTGTAACTGTTTCCAGAAATACAGAGAGAAAAATAACGTTTCATATTACAAACTCTATTGCGAATCCTGGGCGAATTCGTTTGGTGAGAAGTTTACAGGCTTAAAAAGAGTAAACGATAAATAAGGTGTGAAAATATGAAAAGAATAATAATTTCGTTATTATCATTATTTGCCGGTTTATTTGTTGTGCTTCTTGGCATATTTATTGTTGCGGTTGTTTCTAACATAAACGTTATAGACAAAAACATTAAATTTCAGGAAGAGCATTTAAACTATTTGGAAACAGAGTATTATAAAAACTATACTCCTAAAAATGAAGCTGATTTAGCCGATTTTGATTTAAAAAAGGCAATCGAGGATGGTATAAAGCTTAATGAAATTGCAATTTTAGGTACACATAACAGCTACCAGACCTTAGCGACTGCTGAAACTCGGTTTTTGATGGGCATAATTGATGCTATTACACTTAAAAAATTAGGGCTCAATACCTTCGATTTTGAAATGGATACTTTGACAGAACAGCTCGAAATGGGTGTAAGAAATGTTGAAATAGATATTGAAACACTTGATAAGGATAATAAAATTGAATTTAAGGTTACTCACAATTCACTTATTGATAATGCTTCAAGTGCGTATGATTTCGAGAAGGCATTAAAAGAAATAAAAATGTGGTCAGACAACAATCCGAACCATATTCCGGTAATTATAATCGTTGAGCCAAAAAGCTTTGTTATCGAAATAAACGGAATGAAAAAATTCTCGTTAGAGTATGCAAAAGAGCTTGAAAAAATAGTAGCGGATACTTTGGGTGAGTCACTTTTAACTCCTGCTGATATGTTAAGAGATTATGAGTCCTTCAAAGAGATGCGCGAAAAAGATGATTGGATTTCATTGAAAGAAGCACAAGGGAAAATTCTTGTTCTGCTTCACGATTGTGATGTCACAGAAAGCTACATAGCGCTTGATGAAACAATCAGAACACAAAAAATGTTCCCTATGCTTCGCTATGACGACAGAAATGAAAGCTACACTTCATTTATTTTAGAAAATGACCCTTGGAATGCCGATAGCCGTAAGGCTGAAAGTATAGACGAATGCAAGCTTATAATAAGAACCCGTGCAGATAAATATCCGAATTACAGTGCTGAAAGATATGAGGTTACAGAAAACTGTGGTTCGCAGATTATAACAACAGATTTTCCTGAAAAAATAAACGGCAACGAAGAGAATGTTTATTCATTCAATGGTAAGAAGATAAAATTAATAAAGAATTGACATTCCCTACTATTTATTGTAATCTAAAATTAATTTGAAAAAGCTTGGAGGAATGTTTATGAAAATAACATTTATGGGTGCTGGTAGTAGTGTATTTGCACGTAATGTTTTAGGTGACTGTATGTGCTCTGAAGCACTTCGTGACAGTGTTTTTGCTCTTTATGACATTGATGGTGAAAGACTTGAACAGAGCAGAACAATTTTAGAAGCAATCCGCAAAACAAAAGGCGGTTACGGTAAAATTGAGTGCTATTTAGGTGTTGAAAACAGAAAAGATGCTTTACGTGGCGCAAATTTTGTTATCAATGCTATTCAGGTTGGTCTTTATGACCCTTGCACAATTATAGATTTTGAAGTTCCTAAAAAATATGGTCTTCGTCAGACTATTGGCGATACTTTAGGTATCGGCGGAATTATGAGAGGTCTTCGTACAATTCCTGTTATGGCAGATTTTGCACGTGATATGGAAGAAGTTTGCCCTGATGCATGGTTTTTAAACTACACAAACCCAATGGCTATTCTTTCAGGCTATATGCAACGTTACACAGGTGTTAAAACTGTTGGTCTTTGTCACAGTGTTCAGACTTGCTCAAGCGATTTATTCGAGCAGTTGGGTATGGAGGATAAATTAGAAGGCAGACGTGAGCTTATTGCCGGTATCAACCACATGGCATGGCTTCTTGAAATTAAAGATAAAGATAACAACGATTTATATCCAGAAATCAAAAAGAGAATTGACGCAAAACTTAATGACCCTACATTTGAAAACAAGGTTCGTCTTGAATATATCAAGAACTTTGGCTATTACTGCACGGAATCAAGTGAACACAATGCAGAATACAATATGTTCTACATAAAGAGTAAATACCCTGAGCTTATTGAAAAATATAATATTCCTCTTGATGAATATCCAAGAAGATGCATTGAGCAGATTGCAAACTGGAAGAAAGATTATCAGGAAATGCTCGAAAAAGGTGTAAGAGAGCACGAGCGTTCAAAAGAGTACGCTTCTCATATCATTGAATCAATCGTTACAAACACCCCTTATGAAATCGGTGGTAACGTGCTTAATGAAGATCGTCTTATTACAAATCTTCCTAAAGAAGCTTGTGTTGAGGTGCCTTGCCTTGTAAACGGAATGGGTGTAAGACCTTGCTATGTAGGCGCATTACCAGTTCAATGTGCTGCTATGAATATGACGAATATTAATGTTCAGCTTCTCACAATTGAAGCAGCAAGAACACTTAAAAAAGAACACATTTACCAAGCAGCAATGCTCGACCCACACACAGGCAGTGAGCTCAATATTGACACTATTAAAAAGATGGTTGACGACTTAATCGAAGCACACGGAGATTATTTACCTAAATATAACTAAGGAGCGAAGAAAAATGATAATAACAAACATAGCTTCAAAAGATTTAGAGAGCTTTAAGAATATTCACCCTCGTTTTAATGCGGCGTTTGAATTTATTAAAAAAGCCGTAAATGAAAATCTTAGCGAGGGCGATTATGAAATAGACGGCAAAAATATTTACGCGTTTATATCATCATATAAAACAAAAACTGAGGCAGAGTGCAAATTTGAAGCTCACAGAAAATATATTGATATTCAGTGTATTATCAGTGGTAATGAGGTTATCGGTTTCGAGAATCCTCACGAGGTTGAGCTTTTAGAGGATTATAAGGACGGCAACGATATTTGTTTTTATAGTTTAAATAAAAATTATGACAAAATTGTGCTTAAAAATGGCGAGTTTGCAATTATTATGACCGATGAATTACATGCACCATGTCTTAGTGTGGATGATGTTCCTGGGGATGTAAAAAAAGTAGTTGTGAAAATATTAGCGTAAAAAATATATAAGAAATTTCGATAAAATCCGACAAATTTTTGAAATTTGTCGGATTTTGGCTGTTTTTACCTTAATTAGTTCAAAATACCTATAAAATTAGAGGAATATATTTGTATAAAGTATTGCAAAAATCGACAGATTGTGTTATTATTACAAAGAATATAGAGTATAATGTCTAAAAATGTGTCCTGTAGTGAAGCGGAGATTTTTAGATGTTGAAATTCAGGTGAAAAAATGGAAGAAATTAAAACTGCAGCTACTGCAAGTGAAGTTAATATAGAAACAGCCGAAGAAGTTCAGATTATTAAGAATGACATTGGTTTTAAGAAAAAACCAATTTATGATTTTATTAAAAGAATGGTGGATATTCTTGTATCAGTTGTGGCTCTTACAGTGGGCCTTCCTGTGTTTATAATAATTGCTTTAATTATTATGATAGATGATTTTGGCAATCCATTTTATATGCAGGAAAGAATCGGAAAAAACGGTAAAGCCTTTAATATGCTTAAGTTCAGAACAATGTATCGTCACGCTGATGCTATGAAGGTTGACTTAATGGCAGGCAATGAGTATGAGTCTGTTCATTTTAAAATGTCAAATGACCCAAGAATTACAAGGGTTGGCAAGATTCTAAGAAGAACAAGCCTTGACGAGCTTCCGCAAATTATAAATATATTAACTGGCTCGATGACAATTATTGGTCCCAGACCATTTTTAAGAGTTGAGCAGGACCAATTACCAGCTGACAGACTTTTGGTAAAACCAGGTCTTTCGTGCTACTGGCAGCTTGCAGATACAGTTAAAATGTCTAACGAAGAGCAGTTAGAGTTAGACTATAAATATATAAGAATTCGTTCAGTCAAAACAGATTTAGAAATCATTTTCAAGACAATTATGTCGGTGGTTAAGGGAATGAACACATAAAGAAATGTGGTGTAATAATGGGGTTTGAGCACAAGATAAATAAAAATGACGTGCCTGTGTGTAATATTATGGGTGTCAATATTGCAGCTATAAATATGGATTGGCTTTTGGATTTTACAGATAGGAACATTAGTAATTTATCTGGCGACTATATGTGTATTTCTAACGTTCATACAACGGTTACTGCGTATGAAAGTGATGATTATTGCGAAGTTCAGAATAATGCGGTTTTAGCTATACCAGATGGCGGACCTATCGCATCGTTGGTACAAAAGCGTGGTAATAACAATGCTAAGAGAACGACCGGTCCGGATTATCTAGAAGAGATTTTAAAAATATCAGCTGAAAAGGGTTGGAAGCATTATTTTTATGGTTCAACAGAAGAAACTATAAATAAATTGAAAATAATGTTAGAAGAAAAATATAATGGCGTTCAGGTAGTTGGTATGTATAGCCCACCATTCAGAGAGCTTACTACTGAAGAAGAAGAGCGTATTATTGCTGAAATAAATGAAGCTCAGCCGGATTTTATATGGGTAGGTTTAGGTGCACCGAAGCAAGAAGTCTGGATGGCAGAACACCAAGGTAAAGTAAAAGGCTTTATGGTAGGCGTCGGAGCTGCATTTGATTATATGGTCGGTAATATTTCAAGAGCACCTGAATGGATGCAGAATCATAATTTAGAATGGCTTTACAGGCTATTACAAGACCCAAAAAGATTATTTTATAGATATCTTTATACAAACCCTAAATTTATATGGCATGCGATAGTAAAAGGAAGATGAAATGCAAGAGAAGATAGAGTTAGAAAAAAAACCAAGAGTTTTATTGGTTGGTCCAGGTTTAAACGTAAAGGGCGGAATAACAACCGTACTTAATTCGTATTTGGATTCCGAGTTAGTAGAAAAAGTTGAGTTTGGATTTGTACCGACGATGGAAGATGGTTCGAAATTAAAAAAACTTTTTGTTGCAATAAAAGGATATTTTTTGTTTTTAAAATTGGTGAACGAGTATGATATTGTTCACATTCATATGGCAGCACAAGCGAGTTTTATAAGAAAATCATTATTTGTAAGACAGGCTTATAAGAAAAATAAAAAAATAATTATACACCAACACGCAGGTAGTTTTGACAGTTTCTTCATTGAAGAATCGTCTGCAAAAAGGAAAGAACAAATAAAAAAAGTGTTTTCTATGGCAGAAAAAGTTGTTGTTCTTTCTGAGGAATGGAAAACATTTTTTGTCCAAAATGAAATTTCCTCTTCAGAAAAAACTCTTGTTGTTCATAATGGAGTAAAAATTCCTATAAAGAAAGAAAAAGATTATACAAATAAGAACGTTATGTTCTTAGGTAGATTAGATGAGAAAAAAGGGATATATGACTTAATAAAAGCGATTCCACAAATACTTAAAATGTGCCCAGATGCAGAGTTCTATTTTGCTGGTGATGGTGAAATGCAAAAATCTAAAGAGTTAGTGGAAAAGTTAGATCTTAATAAACAAGTGCATTTTGAGGGTTGGATTGCAAAAAATGAAAAAGAGGCATTGTTTGAAAAATGTAGTGTATTTGTTTTGCCTACATATTTTGAAGCGATGCCAATGTCTGTTTTAGAGGCAATGAGTTATGGTTTAGCGACAATAACAACAGAAGTAGGAGGTATTCCTCAGATAATTCAAAATGGTGAAAATGGTGTGTTTATTACACCGGGTGATATTAACGAAATTGCTGAAACTACAACGGCAATATTATTGGATGAAGAAAAGAAAAAATTTTTAGGAGAAAATGCCATAGATAAAATAAAAAATGATTTTTCTGAGGATAGTGTAGTAGAGAAGGTATACCAAGTATATTTAGATTTATAAGCACACAAAGCAATTAATATAAAAGAATGGAGAGGTGAGTATGTTAAAGACGAAGAGAGAATATTACGTTTTTTTAGTGATTTTATATTTATTTGTATTTCAGTTTGCTATAATGCGATATCTTACTGTGTTCAAATATTTAGATGAATTATATGCAGTCTTAGCAATACCACTTTTCGTATGGAATTATAGGGATAGATTGAAATTAATCATTTTAAATTTCAATAAAAAGAAAACTAATAATATAGAGTATTTAAAAAGAGGCTTTAAATCAACAAAAGCCAAATTGCTACTTGCAATCAGTACCTTTGTTTTAATTGGACTTGTAGGAAATATTATATATGGTTATCAAAGCTTTATAGCAATAGCAATAGATATACTCTTAAATGTTAAATTTGTTTTAGGAATATTCACAACATTTTATATTTTCAAAAATATTAATCTTTTGGATTACAAACAAGAAATTTCAAAGCATATACACATTATAATTTCGGCACTTTTTGTTTTGTTGCTTGTTGATGTGATTTTTGAGATTTTTCCTTGCTATGAGATAAGATATGGATTAAGGTCGGAACAGTTGTATTATACTCATCCGACAGAATTAGCATCTGTTTCCTTTTTCTTGTTGCTGCTAAATATTCTTTTTTCGGTAAAAACAGATAAAAAAGAGATTATATTTACAATATTTTCTTCAGCTCTTGTAGTTTCATCTTTAAGGTTAAAAGCAGTGGCGATAGTTGTTGTTTTTCTTGCTACATGGCTTTGGATAGTTTTAATGAAAAAGCAGATAAAACCATGGCAACTTATTGTGTTTGCTCCAGTAGCCATTTATATTGCATGGGATCAAGTGTATTTTTATTTCTTTAGTGATGTTAGTAGAGATACTGTCAGAGGAGCTCTATCGTTCACTTCAATAAAGATTTTAAAGGATTATTTCCCAATTGGTACAGGTTTAGGAACTTTTGCATCGGCACCAAGTGGCGATTATTATTCAAAAGTATATGAAATTTATGGGATAAATGATATTTGGGGATTGACGCCTGAGTGGCCTGAATTTGTTTCGGATTGTTTTTGGCCAATGGTTTTAGGACAAACTGGATTTTTAGGTTTGGTTATATATGTTTATATTATTATTATGCTTTTTAAAGAGTTAAATAAGCCTTTTAGAACCAATAAAAGTGTTTATTTAGCGGGTTTAGGAGCCTTAGTTTACTTGGTTATATCAAGTGTGGCAGAATCTGCATTTGTAAATCCATTAGCTTTACCGTTATCCATGGTTATAGGGCTTTGTTTTATTTATCAAAATCAACAAAGCAAAGAAACAATATAAGTTATTTCGTGGTTTTGTAGAAAAAGTTTATTTAAATATGAATTTGTAGAGGGACATAAAGGTGAATAATGCTCTTATTTCAATAATTGTGCCTGTTTATAATGCGAATGCCTTTTTGAAACAATGTCTTGATAGTATTGCTATGCAAACTTATACAAATGTAGAAGTAATACTTGTGGATGATGGTTCAACTGATAATAGCGGAGATTTGTGTGACAAATATGCAAAAAAAGATTCGCGATTTAAAGTGCTTCACAAGGATAATGAAGGTGTTTCAAAGGCTCGTAATGTTGCACTTGCACAAGCAAAAGGTTCTTTTATTGGTTTTGTGGATAGCGATGATACTATAGAACCAGATATGTTTGAAATATTATATAATAATCTAATGGACTGTAATGCTGATATATCAATTTGTGACTTGTCACAAATTGAAAATTCATCTGTAAAAAAATGGTCTAATATCCAAAATAAAACTATCTACAATAGTGAGGATGCACTCAAAGAAGTTTTGTTAGGTAGAGCTTTTTTTGGAGGACCATGTAACAAGCTTTTTAGAAAAACGATAATTAATGAACTGAAATTTCCAGAAGATATATATTATGGTGAAGACAAAATTTTTGTTGTTGAAGCATTTTTGAACGCAAAAAAGATTGTTTTTGATCCGAAATCGAAATATAATTATTTTAAACGAGAAAATAGTGCATGTAATGATTTTTTTTCTGAAAAAACATTTACTTTATACATCGCACAATTAAGAATTGCTGAACAAATTTTAAATAATTGTAATTCAAATGTAAGAAAATACGTACAAACCTCAACGCTACTTTGTGATATTTCACTTTTAGAAAAACTGTATTATGATAAAGAAAAGAGAGACGTTTATTGTGAAGTGTTACAAAAAAGTATACGTGAAAACTTCTCTTTAGAAAAGATAAGGGAAATACAAAATTTTCAAAAAATATCTGTTTTTTTGGCAAGGATTCACTATAAATTATTTTTTGCAATAATACCCTTAAAAGAACTTATTAAAAGATTGAAAAATCGGTGAATAAAATGAAGATTTCAATTCAGTTTCATTGAAACTGTTACAGAGTGAATTGAAAATCCAATAATTAATTGAAGTGTGGTATAAAACTATGAACGAACCAATTATTTCAGTAATAATACCAGTATATAAGGTAGAAAAATATTTAGAAGAATGTGTCAAAAGCGTTATTAATCAAACTTATAAGAATTTAGAAATAATTCTTGTAGATGATGGTTCACCAGATTCTTGTCCGATATTGTGCGATGAATGGGCAAAAAGGGATTCTCGTATAGTTGTTATTCATAAAGAGAATGGTGGGTTGTCTTCAGCAAGAAATGCAGGAGTTGCTATAGCAAAAGGCGAATACATTGGATTTGTTGATAGCGATGATTTTGTAGCGCTTGATATGTATGAAAAAATGTATAATGCAATTTTGAAAAGCAATGCTGAACTATGCATTTGTGGGATGAAATGGATTAACGAAGATGGAAGTGTTTACGAAAAAATATCTCCATCACCAATAATCGACGAGGTTTTAACAAAAGAAGAAGCTTTTTACAAATTGTTTGGTCTAAGTTATTCTTATTATGTTACATCTGTAAATAGATTATATAAAAAAAATATTTTTGAAAAGGTGGTTTTCCCAGCAGGCAAATTGTATGAAGATGAGTTTACTGCTCATCATTTTTTTGAAGAGTGCGAGAGCATTGTTTGCATAAAAGATGAGTTGTATTTTTATGTTCAGCACCAAGGAAGTATTACGCATAGTGCGTATACAATAAAAAAAATGGAAGCGGTGGATTCGTCGTATGACCGATATATGTTTTTTAAAGAAAAAAAAGATAAAGAAAAAATGAAACTTTCTGCTCGACAGATTTATGGAAATTTGTTGAGAAATATAAAAGAAGCAGATGTCTTAGAATTCAAAGGGATTTTTCGTAAATGGGTTCATGTATGTATAAAGCTTTTATTTCCTGATATTCGTATAGGTAAGTTGTTGTTTTTTTATATTAAACGGATATTAAAATGTTTGTAACAATTCGGTTAAAACAGAGAATAGTAAATTTATAATAAATAGACTTACTTTTGGATAATAGGGGGTATAGTATGTTAAAAAAAGATAAGTTGGTTAGTATCGTTGTGCCAGTTTATAATGCTGAAGATTATCTTGAGAGTTGTGTGGATTCATTAATTTCACAAACATATAAGAATATAGAAATAATTCTTGTAAATGATGGTTCTACGGACCATAGCGTAGAGATTTGTGAAAAATATGCCAAGATGGATTCACGAATTAAAGTAATGCATAAAGAAAATGGAGGGGTTTCCAGTGCAAGAAATACTGCACTAAAAGAAGCCTCTGGAGACTATGTATGTTTTGTGGATAGCGATGATACAACAAATGAGGATATGATTAGAATTCTTTATGATACGATGATTAGCAAAAGTGCTGACATAGTGATATGTTCATATCAACTCGTTTCTGAAGATGGTTTGATTGAGAATGTTTCAGTTACAAAAGATGTGGAATTTACAACAAGAGAGGCATTGAAAGATGTATTGTTAACCAAAACATTCACAGGAAGCCCTTGGGGAAAATTATTCAAAACAGAAAAAGTGAAAACTCTAAGTTTTGATGAAGATATTTTTTTTGGTGAAGATATGCTTTTTGTAGTGAAAGCTATAAAAAATGCTGAGAAGATTGTATTTATACCATTGCCATACTATAATTATAATATCAGAGAAAACAGTGCAAGCACGAGTTTTTTTAACGATAAAAGGTTTAGTGATTTAATTTCAAGACAAAGAATTTATGGTGAAATTTCTCAAATGAATGACCGAGAATTAACAGAATATGCCCATGTCTCTATTATTTTGGCGGATATCATAATGTTACAACAATTGTTTTATGAAAAGTCGATTCATAAAAAATATTGTAAAGATATAGAAAAAAGTGTAAGGAACAATTTTAGTTTTAAATTTATTAAAATACTAGGCTTAAAAAATACAATTAGAGCTATTTCTATTTGTTTTTCGTTTAAATTATTTAATATATTAATGGGTATAGAGAATGTTTTGAAATAATTAAAAGTGGTGTTAAAGTTATTCGGTTTTACCCCACCTTTGTGCAAGGAGTAAGAAGATGAACAAAGCAAAAATTGTAACAAATTTCATATGGCGGTTCTCTGAGCGCGTTGGTGCACAGGTAGTAGGTTTGTTGGTTTCTTTTATTCTTGCAAGATTATTAGAGCCTACGGTGTACGGAACAATAGCATTGGTTAATGTTTTTCTTACCATATTACAGGTGTTTGTAGATAGTGGTTTGGGTACTGCATTAATTCAAAAAAAAGAGGCTGACCAAGTAGATTTTTCATCGGTTTTTTATTTCAATATTCTTATGAGTATTGTAATTTATATTGCGTTGTTTTTCGCAGCACCGTTAATTGCCGATTTCTATGACAATCAGGAAATGATAGCAATAATAAGGGTTGTAAGTGTTATAGTTCTGATATCAGGGGTAAGAGGTATTCAACAAGCTTACGTGTCGAGAACGGGAGAATTTAAAAAATTCTTTGTTTCAACATTAATAGCAACGCTTCTCTCTGCTGTTATTGGTATATATATGGCATACAACGGCTTTGGTGTTTGGGCGTTGGTTGCTCAGAGTATTTCAAGCGCAGCTATTGGCACCGTTATTTTATGGGTAACTGTTAAGTGGAGACCTACGCTACAGTTTTCGTTTGAGCGACTTAAAGGCTTATTAGGTTATGGCTGGAAAATTTTAGGTTCAAGTTTAATTATTTCAATTTATGCAAATTTAAGACAGTTGTTAATCGGTAAGATATATACCACAGAAGATTTAGCCTATTATAACAAGGGTAATGAAATACCAAATAAAATAGTGCCAAATATTGAAGCCTCTGTTACAAGTGTTTTGTTGCCTGCTGTGTCACAACAACAGGACGATTTAAACAGTGTAAAAGAAACAACAAGAAAAACAGTAAAAACAATGTCCTTTGCTATGTGGCCTATGATGCTTGGCATGGCTGCTTGTGCTGAAAATTTAATTGAACTGTTACTTACAGAAAAATGGTTACCTTCAGTCAGCTACTTACAGGTATTTTGCGTTGAAGCGGTAATATGGCCGATATCATCAGTTTATTACAATTCAATAAACGCAATAGGCAGAAGTGACATAAATTTAAAAATTCAACTTGTGGTTCGCTCTGTAGGTATAGTTATTTTGTTTTTAGCTATAAAGCAAGGCGTGTTTTTTATAGCATTAACTTCATTGATAGTTTCATTACTGGAATTTTCAATTGTTTCAATGATAAACAGAAAATTAATAAGCTACAAGCTCAAAGAACAGGTAAGAGATATTGTTCCCTCAATGTTATTAGCATTAGCGATGGGTGCCGTGGTTCTTGGTGTAGGCTATTTTAATTTTTCTAATTTAGTTAGTTTAGTACTTCAGGTAGCAGTTGGTGTAGCAGTTTATTGCTTGGGTGCATATATACTTAAATTTGAAGCTTTCCGCTTTATTCTCAAATTATTAAGTGGAATTACAAGAAAATTTAAAAGAGGGTAATTCAGTGTTAATTGTAAATTTAAAAGGCGGCATGGGCAACCAGATGTTTCAATATGCGTTATATAAAGTTCTCTCTATGCGTGGCAAGAGGGTAATGCTTGATGTTTCACATATTAAAAATGATATGCAATTAATTAATAGAAGCACAATATTTGATGCATATAAATTAGATAGACATTACGTTGATTTTGGTCGAGTGTTTAATAAGATAATAAGCCGATTCTTAATGCCAGTGTTTAAAAGAATCGTTGGCTTATATATGGAAAAAGAAGAAGGAACATTAGATCCTGAACTTATAAATCTCAAAAAAGGATATCTTGAGGGTTACTGGCAGACTGAAAGATATTTTAAGGAATACAGAACTGAAATTTGCAAAGATTTTTCGTTGCTTCAAGATTTATCAGAAGAAAACAAGAAGATGTTAGAAAAAATTGCTGCAGAACCATGTGCAGTATCTCTTCATATAAGACTGGGTGATTATACTACACCTGTAAATGAAGAGCTTTTTGGTGGGATATGTACAGAAGAATATTACAAAAACGCAGTTGAGCATATTAAGCAAAAATATGAAAATGCAAAGTTTTTTGTGTTTTCAAACGGAGAACACAACATTACAGGCATATTGCCGGACATCAATTACGAATTAGTTAATATTAATGATGAAAATACTGGTTGGGCAGATATGTATCTTATGAGTCAATGTGATCATAATATTATCGCAAATAGTTCTTTTAGTTGGTGGGGTGCTTGGTTAAATCAAAACGAAAATAAAACCGTGATTGCTCCTCAAAAGTGGATCAACGGTCAAAATATGACGGATATTTGCCCTGATGAATGGGTGAGAATAAGTGTTGTTTAAAATCGGAGCGCTATCATGTGTAAATCAAAACAAAACCATTTTAATTATGGAATTAGTTTGCTCAAAGTATTTATGAGTTTTGTTGTTGTGTTGTGTCATTGTTGGCAAAACACAACAACATTATCATCTGTAAAATCTTTATTGTCTATGGCAGTACCTACATTTATGTTTGTTTCTTTTTTTTTAACCCAAAAAGGTTTCATGAAAAAAGATTTAAAATATATGAGAAAAAGAATGTGGAAACTTGTTTTTCCACAAATAGTATGGTCATTTGTATATTTTATCGCTTATTGGGTGTTAAATAGATCCAGGGACTTATTGCCGTTGGTATGGCAAGTTTTTACAGGCCACAGTCCTAATCTTAATCCTGCAATGTGGTTTCAGGTGAATTTAATTGTTTTTTCTGTATTGTTTTTTATAATATTCTATTGTTGTAATGAGAAGGTTGGAATAATAATTATTTCTATGCTTTTTGCACTGTGTTTGTTTTTACAATATAGTGAGTTTAATTATAGTTTATTTGGGGAATTGAGGTATGAACTTTCATATCCGTTAGGACGATTAGCAGAGGTTTTTCCAGCAGCTATATTAGGATTTATTGCATCGAAATATAATTTGTTAGTAATTAGCAAAAATAATAAAAACATAAATGTTTTAATAGGTTTTGTTTTAGCTATTTGTTTTCTTGCATTGGATAGTTATTTGCCTTTTCCTCATCTGAATTTCCAATATGCAGGAATTTGGAAAATTGGTTTTGCATTTGGAATAACAATGTTTGCATATAATATTGATTTTGGATTTTTAATCAACCCTAAGAAGAGTTTTATTTTTAACATTACAAATTTTACGCAAGGTATTTATTGTAGCCATAATTTAATTTGTGCGGTTCTTTATGGTTTGATTTCAGTTTATACGCAAGGAGAGACAGGAAGATTTTATCAATGTATAATTATATACATTATATGTTATATTATGTGCTGGATATTGAGTAAGTTTCAATTAAAATGGATTAAAAACTTGATATAATCTATATATTGAAAAAGTCACTTTTCAGAAACGAAAATCTTTACTATATGATAGAAAGAGTTAAAAAGAAGTTAATAAAATAACCCAGCCCATTTATGGTTGAATTGCCACAAATTGTACGGACAGATGGTGGGGAATATTAAATTTTAAAGTTTAAACTGATTTGGATATTTCATCGGATTAAGTTTTGTATTAAACTGTAATCATTCTTTTTATAACAAGTATAAGTAAAAACCTTTATGTATGTTTTTTCTTTCAATATATTTATTTATCTTAATAAAGCCGTTTTTTCTAAAAATAAAAGATTTGTTGTCTTCAAGTTTAATTAAAATAAATCCTGTGTTAATTGTATTTTTCATATCTTGAACAAACAAATAAAGAATAAGTTCTTCGTTTGAGTCATCTAATGCTTCAAATTTTTCTATTTTAATTAAAGGATGATGTAAAAGCGTTTCTAATGATATCTCAATTTTTCCTAAAACCTCAGTGTTTTTTACATATACGTAATTAGAAAATAGATATTTATTTTTAGTGTGTAATTTATGCAAAATCATACCTCGTGATTTTTTTACCTCTTTTAATTCTTCTAATAATTTTTCTATATTAGTTTTTGTTGTCATAAAATCATCTCCTAATAATATAATAGCCAAAAAAGTAATCTTTTCATTATTCAAATATGAGTTCTATTACAATTGCTAAGAAATTATATCAAATTCAACATTTTCGTGGTGGGCACAATATCTTGGTGAATACGAAAACAAGGTTGTTGTAGCTCCATCAGAATGGAATAGAGAAGTTGACGATTGTAGTGGAATTTATATGCCAGATTGGGAAATAGTTGAGGTTTAAATATAGGAGTATACCGGCAGAAATAAAATCTTTTCGAACAACATTTTAACGATTTTATCATTGCTTTACAAAATGGGCTTCCCTAGACAAACAATTTTATAAAACAACCCGTAAACAAAAATGTTACGGGTTGTTTTTATTTTCTTATAAATTCAATAATTTCACATCAAATCTACCATTCTTTTTAAAATACAGTAAATTGCAAATCTTTTTCTATAATTTCATTAGCTCTCAAAAACTTCAAATATAATGTCAACAATCAATTTCCCTTTCAATTAACTCTGTTATACCCTCTGTCACATAATCTGCAATATCTTTAATTGACTGCACACCGTTTGCCATAGCATAGGAACGGAACTCTTTAATCATGTGGGTATCGTTTATATTATCGCCAACAGTTATCATATCTTCATATTTACCGCCGACAAGCTCTAAATAATCGTAAAGCCCTTTTGCCTTGTTAATTTTTGCAGAAACAATATCGATACAATTGCCATTCTGCAATGGATTTAATATGTCACCGAATTTTTCCTTTATTGCGTTCGTCACCATAAGGGCTTCTTCGTCATCCTCTAAAATGGTACTTACCTGATTAAAATATTTCAATTCTGGTAAAGTTTTACGTGTAAATTCGTCGGGTAATCTGTCATCATCATTCTCGTCAATTATGTATGTTCTTTCACAATGAATAGCAGCCCAATCTGCACCGAGTGAAAAAAGAAAGTCTAAAAATGGTCTTAAAAGCTCACCATCAACTCGGTCATCCTTTATTATCTTGCCGTCAGTAGTTAAAATTACTGCACCATTACACGCTAAAAGGAAATCTAAATCGAGGTTATCATTTTTATATATTTTTAAAAGGTCATCTGGCATTCTGCCACTTACAATACCGAATTTGTTACCCCTTTCACGCCATTCTTTTATTGTTTTTCTTTTTTTCTCATCAATTCCGCCGTGGTTTAAAGTACCATCGTAGTCACTTGCTATAATTTTCATTTCTACACCTTATCATTTACTGTTTTTATTAACTTTTCGGTTATTCCACAATCAAAATTAAGAAACGGCTGTTCTTTTAACGCTTTGCCAGTCAACTTTTTTAACCAGACTGCACCAGCTAAAAATCTGCCATAATCTTCAGAGAGATGAAAACTGTCTCGACAGAGTGATATGCCACCATTTTCAAAATCAAATTCAGGAATATTTTCTCTAACGAACTGTATAACATCACCTGTCGGAATGATTTCTGCATTTATCAAATTACTTGCTTTTTTGCTGGCTTCTTTAATGCGTGAATACATTTCTTTCTGACTACTGTTATAGTTTAAAAAACCTTCGTGTAAAGAACCAATTTCATAGCTCCAGGTTTCGTGAAAATACAACTTAGCTGTTGGTGCTTTTTCTCTTACAACCTTAACTAAATCAGTTAAATATGGAATAAAGCTTTCAAACATACCACTAAAAGCACTCGCCTGTTGAACAGTTATTACATCCCACTTATACATTAAAAGAGCTTCTTCAATACTTATTTTTCTTGTAGCTTCATTTCCGTTAATTTCTAAATCGTAAAAAGCATTATTCCCTACATAATTTTCCCAATGCGTCTGAAGTGAGCAACCACCAATAAAAAGATTATAGCACTCTAACTCAACACCATTCTGCACTGATATATCGTACAGATACCTTTGTGCATCTGTTGAAAAGCTGTTGCCTATTGATAATATTTTAATCATAAATTACCACCATTGCATGAATATCTACTTTTGGAACCGTGAATTTAACTTCGTTATTTACATATTCAAATGCTATTTCTTCGCTCTGTGGCTCTATAACTACTTTGCTCGGTTTTTTGTTATATTTCACGGAGCAATTTATATTGCATAGTGGAACAGTATCTTCTATAACCTCTGTGTTTCTGCCACGGACTGTTGTGTGAGCATATAAAAGGTGTAGCATACTTCTTTTTTCATTTTCCTGACGAGTTAAGGTAACAACAGCTTTGTCTGGAATATCCACTGCGACAGTTGCATCCCCACCAAGCATTTTTTTCATAATTGCCTTAAAAAGCTCTTTAAAGCAAAGGTGTCCGTGATTTGCGTAAGCCGAGAAAATATCCCAACCGATATATGCAATATTATTACTGATAACAGCACCTGGGTATTCTTCTTCAGGATTATTTGGTGTATGTGCATGAGAACAAAAGTGTTCAAGTGTTCTGTTGAAATATGGGTTTTGCATACTCGCAATAATTTCACCATTATTAACCTTGAATTTGTTGAATTCTGCTCTCATTAAATATTCTGTATCACCATTGACTGTTTCGTAATGTGGTACTAAATAAGTTGGATTAAATTCATTTTCACCAATGTATTCTGAACCAAAATCGAGTATGAATTTATTATCTTTCACAATAGATTTTGCACTTGCAATTACTTTACCACCATTATTTATAAACGCTTTTATCTTTTCTGTGAATTCGTCTGAAATACCATCTACATCAGGCAAAACAAGTAGTTTATAACCATCAAGGTGCATTGTTTCATCAATAAAATCATAAAGGTAATTGCTTTCAAGCAACATTCTGTTTGCACCTGTGTCTGCCTTTACATCTCTGTCCCCTGTAATTGCTTCTGCACTTAAAACTGCTATATCTGCTTTTATTTTAGCATCAATTAACCAAGGCTCTTTTTCTTCAATAAGTGAATACGCTTTTCCAATCAAGTTATATGTAGCCATATTCATTTCGCCAGATGGGTGAAGCTGGTCACCAACAGAGCAACCTGCTCCATTCATAACACTTAACGCTGTTTCATAAATAAGTGCATTTGGGTGTTTAAAACCACCGAACTCACCCCAGGAATGATGGAATTTACCTGTCATTCCTAAAAACTCTTTATCTTTAAGAGTTCGTGTATATGCTGCAGAAAGAGGAAAATGGTCGTAACCCCAACCGCCTGTTGGCAAACTTTCAAGCTCTAAATGAGTATTTTTTTCAATAAAACGGTAATCACCTTTTGGAATATGCCCCTGATTATGAAAAATAGTTGTAGTACTACTATGCTTTCTCACTGCGTTATTTGTCGCTTCAAGATATTTATTAAAAACAATCTGTGAGAAATTTTCTCTGTCGTTTTCATTTTCAATATTTAAGCCAAGAGCTTTCATATCACTTTTACATTTTTCGCAATAACAGATTTTAGGCGAAATTATATCAAGAAAAATACCACAAGGATTATATTTCACGATAACTTCTTCAATCTGACTGCATAAAACATCAAGATAACCTGTGTTAAAGCACAACTGATGAAAATGAACTTCGTTTTCATATTCCTTTTGTCTTGCTTCATCATCTGTTACAACCCAACGCCATTCTGGGTGTTTTCTGAAATCTTTTTCGTCAAAACCAGCAGAAATATAAACAGGTGCTTTTACATTTATTTCTTTGCAGGCTTCAAGCTGTGCACCCAATAAATCAAATTTTAATGTAGGGTGCATTTCGTTTGCTTTAGTTGGGTGATAGGACCAACCGTGATGACATTTTGAAAACACAGTAATAGAATCCACGTGCCCTGCCTTTAAAGCACTCTTAAATTGCTCTTTATTAAATTTATTACCAACTGTCATAAATTCACTTGTATGAAAATCAAGGTGTACCTGTCTTTTTCTTAACATAAAAACATCTCCGTTTGTAGTGGATTTTAATACTTTTATTATACGGGATAGTAGCATGATTTGCAAGATTATTTACAATACTGCCTAAATATGTTATTATTCATGTGGTGATTAAAAATGAAAGCTAAAATATTTTTATCTGCATTTGTTGCTATTCCATTTGCACTTGTAACACATTTTATCTGTTCTAAATACCTTTCTGAATTAGCTCTGGTATCTTCAATTTTTGCTGGTTTAGGTATGGGGTTAATTTTGTTTTATTTTTTATTGGTTCACGAGAAAGTTATGAACAAAAGATATGCATCCGCCGAAAAAAATATTAAATCTCCTGTTTTTTACAAAACAAATGGTAATTTTGATTTAGGCACTGGGAAAATCAAAAACGGAAATGTTTATTTGTGTGAAGATGGAATTGCTCTTATAAGTCTTGATGGAAAACCTTACTCATACGACGAAATTTTAATTAAAGATATTGATAAAGTCGAAATTAATGATTTTAAACTTAAAATATTTACTAAAGACAATCGCATATTCTTGATTACAACACCAGATGCTAAGAAAGTCATTTCTTCGTTGCAAGATAAAGGCTGGATATAAATAAACCCACCGCAATTTTAATTCCGATGGGATTTTTTTAACTTATATAATTTTCCTGTGATGTTTCTCGCTACGCTCAAAGTGATGTTGTGCTGAAGCACAGTGAAGTTTTACACTAAAAGTGTAAAGTGATGTTAAGTTTGCCACCATATTTGCGAAGCAAACTTCACTACGAAGTAACTTCACTGCGTCAGCAACTTCACTTGCCGTAAGGCAAACTTAGTCACAACAAAAAAACAGTCCTTTCGGACTGTTTTTTGTTGTTTAGTCTCCCAAAAGCCCATAATATCTTCCCATCCAGTATGGAAGAAGGTAGATATATGGCATTGCGGTTCTCATACCATTTGCACCAGATGTATTAGGTAATGCCGCCGCTCTGTTTGCGTTTTTAGTGTTTATGCTTACAAATTCTTCAACACCAGAATCACAAACGAACTGGTTACCGTCGTAATTCATCAACACTCTTGAAGAATATTCAACTGGCACTTTTAATTGTGGTGCACATCCTAATTCTTGTGGAGCATAGTCTATTTCAATATCTTTTCTATAGCTGTTATAAGTTGGCCATACAATAAGGTCAAGATTCATTTCTGAAAGAGATTTTGCTGCATTTTCAATATCGCAAGGACGATTTGTAAGAGCACCATAAACTATATTAAAGAATGGTGAACGCTCAATTCTTTCGTATTCGTAATGGTGAGTAAGTCCCATTTTAAAGATTTCTTTCTGAGCCTCACTATCTGTATAAACAATAAGTGGATAAATATTTGTAAAATCAAGCTGGTCGTCAATGTGGGCAATGTGAGCATCTTCACACTTATACTGCATACAATTCATAGCGTAATGATGCTTAGAAATAAGCATATCAAACACCTTGTTATACTTTTCATCCCCTGTTACATGGTATGTGGTTTTTAAGAATGAAAGAATTTCAAGTGAATTTGTGCCCTTTTCAAAATACCAACGGTCGTCGTTATTAAGAAGGTCTGGCTCCCAGTTTGCCCATGTAGTAGGTACGCCGTCAACATCACAAAGATGGAAGTTGTTTTCTATAATATGGTCTGTTATTTTCTTTACAACTTCAGCTATTTTTTTCTTTTCTTTTTTATCAGCAACTAAATCAAAATAAATTCCATAAGCAAAGTAGTGACCTGTCATTTCGTCACTTGAGGTTTCGCCTAACCATTCGCAGTCAGGGTTATCCTTGCAAACGTGCCATTCTTCTCTGTTACCTGTGCCAAAATATGGGTCATCGATATATCTTGTTGCTCTTGCAGTAAAACCAGATTTACCAGTAACCTCTGTGAGCTTAATCATTGCTTCAACTGCTCTTTTAGCATTTTCTTTTGCTTCTTTTTCGCCAGTTGTAGCATAACGGAAGCATTGACTCGCACAGTAAAGACCTGTAAAGAGTCCATCGTTATCAGAGTTAGGAAGCCAACCTGATTCTAAGTCACCATATTTTCTTAAAATTCTGTCAACATGGTAGCCTTCGTTTCTTGTGTTATATTTAACTGAAAAATCATCAAAATGCTTTGCTTTTTCTTCGAGTGTCATATATTGTGAGGTAATAACACTTATACCTCTTGGTGTTACCGCAACTATTGTACCATTATCTGACACTGCAAGCTTTGTTACAGTTGGATGCATAAGCCATGCACCATAAGAGAAATAAGAAATTTTACCCTCAATAAGTGTTACAACGCCTGTGTTCGTTGCAAAATATTTTTTGCCATTCTTTGCAAAGTGCATATCGTTAAATGCACCACTTGGAATTGAATAAAAATCATCGCCCTTGAACCAATAATTTCTGCCATCATAAATGTTGAGCCCATCGTCTGTTCCAACCCATAAATGGCCAAGTGCATCTATTTTAAGGCAGTTGATTTTTCTTGACATAACGCCGGTATTTTCAGGAAGAAGCTCTGCCCAATGGCGACGCTTGCCTTTCATAGATAAAAGCCCCTCTACTGAAGAACCTACATAAACAGTCTCAGCATATTTTGCTTTGTTATCAAGTGCCGCAAGTGCAACTACCTCTGATGGAAGACCAACTATTTCCTTAAATTCACTACCCTCTTTAAGGTAAAGTGTATCTTCAGTAATAAGCCAGAATGAACCGTCAAGACCTATTGAAATATCCACAACAGGGCTGTCGAATTCTGCTAGCTTTTTAGATTTGCCATTTTTAATTTCAGCAAAAGCTTTACCTACCGAAGCATAAAGCTTGCCATTTTCTGAAAATAATTTATCTGCTTTAAGTGAAAGTTTTTTTAAATTACCATCAGAATATTCAAAAGTATTTTCTGTTGTAGCAATATAAAGTGTTTCACCTGAAAATGCAACAGATGTAACACTGTTGCCATCAATTTCTGTAATGAATTTTTTGTCATATTGCAAAAACTCACCAAAATTAAGAGAATATTTTTTCATAACATCGCTCCTGAAAATTTTTATAAAAGGATTTTAGCATACTTTTACATCTTTGTCGAGTTATCCCCAGTTAAAAGGTCTTTGTAAAAAGTTTATTTCATCTTTAGGTGGGATTTTCTGAAAGCCTGAAACTTCATCAATTCCGTGTGCCAGTAATTCATCGTAGAGCTCTTCTATTCGCTTGTGCCTCACAACATTAAATATTGTATATTTACCTAAAAACTGATTTGCTTTAAAATATTCCCAGCTAAGATTTGCAGTTTCTACGTTATAAAGCTGTTCTTCGGTAATATCTGCGGTCAATGCCTTCTCCCACAAATCATCAAGGTCTGCTACTTTTCCCAATGGGTAAAATCCTGCCTGATAATGCCAGTCAAAATCAAAAGCGTGAGCTGAAGCTCTTGTCTGTGCAGTCTGAATATCTAAAATTTCTTTTATATATGGTGCAGCAGCTTCGCCATAATAAGCCTTTATAAAGTCCATCATATGATATTCAACATCACAATTTACATCCCACTGTAATTTGCAGAGAAGATAGTTGCGAAGCTCGTTAAATGCGGCAATATGAGTATCGCCACAGTTATAAATGTAGCCTGTTATACCAATATCGTGCATATATTGCATTGTGCTCTGCATTGTTTCAAAATTAGAGAAAAACTGTGCTGTATTTATAAAGTTAATAGTATAATCGTAAATATATGTAGTCTCGGCAATCTTTACCCAGTTTTTAAAATCCTCTGCTATTACAGGCTCATTTTCACCAAAGAGATTGTAAAACGTTTCGTTACCATCCTGTGCACCACACTCTGTTAAAGGATGACTTCTGCAAGCCTTATGAAGTCCACAAAGAACCGGAGCAACATTTTTATTACATTTAAGACTTAAATCCTTTGGTGGTTTATCTGTTTCGTTATAAGCATAAAACGTAAACATAAAATCAGGGAATTCATCATCAAGTGCATCTGCAAAAGCATTTGTAAAAAGAATTGTAGGAGCCGAAACGCTACCATACTTCTCATATAATTCCTCACATTTTTCACAACGACAATAATTTGTGTTATCCTTCTGACCTATGTGAATATATTTTGCATTTGTTTCATTTTTAAGAATTGCTTCACGAGCATTTTTTACAGCTACTTCTAAAACCTCTGGATTTGAAAGGCACACATGGTCACGTGTTTTTGTACCCTCTGCAGTAGTAGCAAAATAATCAGGATGCTCTGTTATAAGGTCATCCGGAACCAATTTATCTAAGGTAACATCCCACAAAACATAAGTAAGAGCACCACCGTAGTCAGTTGCTTCTTCCCAGAAAGAAACATTCATTTTAGTTCTCGCTCTGTAGGCATCATTTGTACCAATAGAATCGTTTCGACGAATTATAAAGGATGGCTCTACTAAACGATTGATTTTTGCATCAATTACAATATCTTTATTTTCTGGCACTACCTCAAGTGTAGGTGTAAACCAACGAACACCGAGATGCTCCTCTAAAAATGTATAAACTCCATACAGTGTTCCGCGACTTTCTGCGCCTGAAATAAACAGCTTTTCGCCATTCGAAAATATTAAAAATCCGTCCTTTTTGATATTTTCACGGTCTATATTAACAACACCTTTTTCTAATGCTGTTTCACCAATAATTATTGCCTTTTGCTCTGATTTGTAGTTGCTTTCTGTAACAACACTCAATTTTGCACCGCTTATTTTTTCAATATAATCCTGAATTTCTTTCGAAGCCGTAATTATTGTAGCATCAGGATTATCATTTGTAACAATAACAAAATCGCTTTTTCCATTCTCAACAATGGTCATTGGCGAAGCGACCTCTTGCGGAACATATTTTGTGTTACTGTAATTTGCAACATTTTCAACAGGACGAAGCCCTGTTAT
The DNA here is from genome assembly GCA_937916395.1 of uncultured Clostridia bacterium. Taxonomy (GTDB): domain Bacteria; phylum Bacillota; class Clostridia; order Oscillospirales; family Acutalibacteraceae; genus DTU089. The sequence continues at coordinate 191,488 of CALFTN010000059.1, forward strand.
ACAAAGAATAACCTCTACAAATGCAATAAAAGCTTTAAAAAATTCTTGCATAGTATTCTCTCCTTTTTAATTTTTTGTAATGAATTTATTTATTTTTTCACTTATTACGACACTCAACACAATTTTTAAAACATCCGGAATTATAAATGGTAACACACATATCGTTAAAGCACTTATAAAGCTTATAGTATCACCATTTTTAATATTCAACAACACATACCATAGTGTGCCGAAAATATAACAACCAATAAGACCTAAAAACGAGGCTAATATTTTTATAAATTTTCTCGTTTTTTTGTTAAATGCAGAAGTAATAACCCAGAAAATCAGAGCCGAGAAAACAAACCCCACAATATAACCTCCGGTTACATTTAAAAGCACCCCTATTCCACCGTTGAAACCAGAAAACACAGGTAAACCCACAATACCTAAAAGTATATAAATCAAAATTGAAATAATACCTTTTTTCGCACCGAGAATATTAAGACATAAAAACACTGCAAAGGTCTGTAAGGTAAACGGAACAACAGCTGGAATAGTGATAAATGAGCAAACAACAATAATAGCACTGAAAAGTGCAATCAACACAATATCTTTAATTTTTCTGTTGCTCACTTAGTCACCGCCCTTTCTGATAGTAGGTTCTCACAAAAATTAAACTATTAATATTATAATAAATATTACATTATTTTACAATATTCAATTGACGATAAAATTTAATTGTGTTAAAATGGGTGGCGAGTTCGTTAATTACGCATTCCGAATTACGAATTCCGCATTAAACTTGCAGGGGTGGCGGAATTGGCAGACGCGTTAGATTCAGATTCTAATGGTAGCAATACCTTGTGGGTTCAAGTCCCATTCTCTGCACCAAATGACAGAAATCCGAATTTTTCGGGTTTCTGTTATTTTTATGTAAAACTTGTGGGACTTGAACCCACCCTCGCCAAAGGCGAACACAATCGTTGCCGTTCTGACGGCAAAGCGTAGCGACGCCGTCAGGT
>CALFTN010000060.1 GCA_937916395.1 uncultured Clostridia bacterium
ATAAGCTCATCTGGTGTTGGCACGTCAAAGCGCTCGCCATACATCTCTTCAACTGGTATAACAATTTGCTCTGGCACATCCTTTGCGATTTCGTGAGATGGGAGCACACACCAGAGTCTTTCTCTGTCTCCATCACGCCATTTTAAAGAGCATGTTGAACCCATAAGTCTTTTAAAAGGCTTTGAAAAATGTGCAGAGTGAAGTGCGATAAAGCCCATACCACACATAACCCTGTTATAAATCTGTTCAACTAATTCATCAGGCACCTTGTCATGATGGCAGTGTCCCCACCAGATAAGTACATCTGTTGAATTTAACACGTCTTGGGAAAGACCACAGTTTTCTTCATCGAGTGTTGCTGTGCGGATGTTGAGTTCTTCATCCTTACTCAAAAAATCTTTAATGCAGTTGTGAATACCATCAGGGTAAACCGCTTTAACTTCTTCATCTTCTCTTTCGTGACGGTATTCATTCCATACAGTAACATTAATCATAAAAATCACCTTTCTTGTTGCGATAAAAATCGCCTTTGAATATTTTCCAAAAATATTACAACTAAATAATAACATTTTCCAAAAATAAGTCAATATTTATTGTTGTTTTTATATATTAAAAATGATATTATTATAATAGTGAGTTCGAAACCATCCTCACTTAAAACAAAACTACGGAGAGTAAAAATGAAAAATCGTGAAAAAATCCGCGGTATAGCGGTAGGTGCAGTTATTGCTACACTTTATGTTATTCTTACTTACCTTGCAAATATGTTGGGTCTTGCGAGTGGTGCCATTCAGGTGCGACTGTCAGAAATACTGACAATAATGCCTGTTTTTACACCTTTCGCAATACCAGGGCTTTTTGTGGGGTGTGTATTAGCAAATATTCTTACAGGCTGTGCTTTGTGGGATGTTGTGTTCGGTAGCCTTGCAACTTTGATTGGTGCTGTTGGCACTTATATGTTAAGAAAACATAATTTGTTAGCAGTCATACCACCAATTCTCAGTAATGCTATAATTGTTCCTTTTGTACTTCTCTTTGTTTATTCGTTAGAGGGTACCTACTTCTATTTTTTCACCACTGTTCTTATAGGTGAAATTATTTCTTGTGGCGTTTTTGGAACAATTTTGCTAAAAAGTTTAGAAAAAAGTCGCTTTAAACTGTGAAAAATTTGTAAAAATGGTTTATTTTTTAATAGAAATGTAGTATAATTAATTAAGTAATGTTTTAGTCTGACGCTGGAAAGGATTTCCATTATGAATATAGAACAAGCATTAGAAAATGCAAAGAGAATACATTTTATAGGAATTGGCGGCAGTGGTATGTGTCCACTTGCCGAAATTCTTCATGAAAAGGGTTACTATTTAACTGGTTCTGATAATAATGAAACAGATACATTAAAAAGAATCCGTAATCTTGGTATTCCAGTTACATTAGGTCAAAAGGCTGAAAATGTTGATGGTGCAGATATGGTAGTCTTCACTGCGGCACTTCTTCCGGATAACCCTGAATTAGTTGCAGCAAAGGTTAAAGGTATTCCTACCTTCGAGAGAAGTAAGCTCTTTGGTGCTGTTACGAGAAAATATAATAACTGTATTGGTGTTTGCGGTACTCATGGCAAAACAACAGTTACTTCTATGATTTCTCAGATACTTATAGAAAATAACTTTGACCCATCATTAGTTATTGGCGGTAAGTTACCACTTACTGGTACTAACGGCAGAGTAGGTAAAAGCGAAACATTAGTTTGTGAAGCGTGTGAATATAAAGATACATTTTTAGATTTATCTCCGGATGTGAGCGTAATTCTTAATATAGATTGTGACCACATGGAGTATTTTAAAACTCTTGATAATTTAATTGCATCTTTCACAAAGTTTGCGTCTATGTCAAAGGTTATAATCTTTAATGGCGATGACAATAATACAATCAAAAGCGTTCAGGGAATAACTGGTAAGGAAAAAATTACTTTCGGTAGCGATGCAACAAATACTTATTACTACAAAAACTTAGAATGGGTGCACGGTGCATTTGCAAAATTCACTGTGTTTAAAGATGGTGAAGAATTAGGTGAGATAGAGCTTAACATACCAGGTGAACACAATATTTTAAATGCTTTGTGTGCAGTTGCTACTGGTATGTATTGTGGTGTAACCTTTAAGCAATGTAAAGAGAGCTTATATAATTTTAAGGGTGCTGGTAGACGTTTTGAAATTTTAGGCGAATATAACGGTGCTGTTATTGTGGATGACTATGCACACCACCCAAAAGAATTAGAGGTAACTCTTTCTGCCGCTAAAAAGATGGGTTATGAAAGAGTGTGGGCTGTATTCCAGCCGTTCACTTTCAGCCGAACAAAAATGCTTTTAAAAGAGTTCGGTGAAGCACTTTCTATTGCAGATAAAGTTGTAATGACTGAAATTATGGGCTCAAGAGAGATTAATACATTTGGCATTAAAACTCAGGATTTAGCCGATGAAATTGAAGGCTCAGTATGGTTTCCACAATTCAGCGAGGTTGCCGACTACCTGAAAAAGAATATTAAAAAAGGCGATTTGGTAATAACTTTAGGTTGCGGTGACGTATATAAAATTGCTAAAATGATATTGGATATTGAGTAATACCCAATATCTTAGTGAGAAATAATTCACTGTATATTGAGAGAAGAGAAAAGAGATTAAGATTGATTTGATTCTAAACAGAACGGAGAAAAACTTATGAAAATGAAACTTTCATTTCGCTGGTATGGCGAAGACGACCCAATTTCACTTCAGTATATTTCACAAATTCCTGGTATGCGTTCAATAGTTTCTGCTGTTTATGACGTGAAACCTGGTGAAGTGTGGAGTGAAGAAAGCATAAAAAAACTCAAGGATGACTGTGACAAAAACGGTCTTGTTTTTGATGTTGTTGAGTCAATCCCTGTTCACGAAGATATCAAATTAGGTCGTGGCGATGTGGACAAGCTTCTTGATGTTTATTGTGAAAATATCAGAAGATGTGCAAAATATGGTGTTAAGTGTGTTACCTATAACTTTATGCCAGTGTTTGACTGGACACGCACACAATTAGATAAAGAAGCAAAAGATGGTTCAACATCACTTGTTATGTATTGGGAACAGATGAAGGGTCTTGACCCATTAAAAGATGATATTCATTTACCAGGTTGGGATTCAAGCTACACACAAGAAGAGGTTCGTGAGCTTATAACAGCTTATGGTGAAATTGGTGAAGAGGGTCTTTGGAATAATTTAGAAAAATTCCTTAAAAAGGTTATTCCTGTGGCAGAAGAATGTGGTGTAAGAATGGCTATTCACCCAGACGACCCACCATACCCAATCTTTGGGCTTCCAAGAATTATTACTAACGAAGCAAATCTTGACAGATTTTTAAAGCTTTACGATAGCCCTGCAAACAGCCTTTGCCTTTGCACTGGTAGTTTGGGTTGCGCAAAGAGTAACGATATTCCAAAAATGATTAGAAAATATGCAAAGATGGACAGAATTGCATTTATGCATATCCGTAATGTTAAAATTATGGAGGATGGTTCATTTGAAGAAAGAGCACACCTTTCAGATTGTGGCTCACTTGATATGTATGACATCGTTAAGGCGCTTGTAGAAAATAACTATGAGGGTTATGTTCGTCCTGACCACGGCAGAATGATTTGGGGCGAAACTGGTAAACCAGGCTACGGTCTTTTTGACAGAGCTTTGGGTGCTACCTATATCAACGGATTATTTGAAGCTTTAGAAAAGGAGCATAAATAATATGAATAAGAATGTTTTAAATACAGATTTAACTGGTAAGGTTGCAGTAGTAACTGGTGCTGGTGGTGTTCTTTGTAGTTACTTTGCTAAAGTTTTGGCTCGTGCTGGCGCTAAGGTTGCTTTACTTGACTTAAATGAAGAAGCAGCAAAAGGCTATGCAGACGAAATTGTAGCAGAGGGTGGCGTGGCTAAAGCTTATGCTTGTAACGTCTTAAATAAAGAAATCTGCTACAATGTAGCTGATGAAGTTTTAAAAGACCTTGGTCCTTGTGATATTTTAGTTAATGGTGCTGGTGGTAATAATCCAAAGGCTACAACAGATAAAGAATATTTTGAAATTGGCGATATTGATGCTGATACAAAATCATTTTTCGATTTAGATGCAGACGGCGTAGGCTTTGTGTTTAACTTAAACTTCTTAGGTACACTTATTCCTACTCAGGCGTTTGCTCGTCAGATGGTAGGTAGAGATGGCTGTAACATTCTTAATATTTCTTCAATGAATGCATACACACCACTCACAAAAATACCTGCTTATTCTGGTGCAAAGGCTGCAATTTCTAACTTTACACAGTGGCTTGCAGTTCACTTCTCAAAGGTTGGCATCCGTGTTAATGCTATTGCTCCTGGTTTCTTCTCAACAAAGCAGAATGCAAAGCTTTTATTTAACGAAGATGGCACACCAACTGCAAGAACAGGCAAAATTCTTGCTGCTACACCAATGGGTCGCTTTGGTGAAAGCGAAGAATTAGAGGGTGGACTTTTATTCTTAGTAAACAATGAAGCTGCCGGCTTTATAACAGGTGTTGTTTTACCAATTGATGGTGGCTTCTCAGCATATTCAGGAGTGTGATTTAAGATGGAAAAATTTATTCCGGTTGTTGTTATTAAAGAAATGTCAGAAACAGACAAAATTTTAACTGCATTACAAAAAGCAGATATTAACTGTGCAGAGATTACTTTCCGTACAGCTTGTGCTGCTGAAGCAATTAAATATGCACGTGAAAAATATCCGACAATGAACGTTGGTGCTGGTACTGTAATTAATGCAGAGCAATGTAAAACAGCTTTGGAAGCTGGCGCACAGTTTATTGTGTCACCTGGTCTTTCAGCTTCTGTTGCAGAAATTTGTAAAGAGAAAAACATTCCTTATTACCCAGGCTGTGTTACACCAACAGAAATTATGCAGGCTTTAGAGCTTGGCATTACAACAGTTAAGTTTTTCCCTGCAAATATTTATGGTGGCTTAAAAGCATTAAAAGCTCTTTCTGGCCCATTCCCACAGGTTAAGTTTATTCCAACTGGTGGCGTAGACAGAAATAACATAGATGAGTTTTTGGCATTCGATAAGGTTGCGGCAATCGGCGGTAGCTTTTTCGTAGCAGAAGCACTTGAAAAAATGGAGGGCTAAAAAATGAAAAGAGTTGTTACATTCGGTGAATTAATGTTAAGATTAGCCCCTAACGGTTATTACAGATTTTTCCAGAATGACCAGATGCAGGCTACTTTCGGTGGTGGCGAAGCAAATGTTGCTGTGTCACTTGCAAATTATGGTTTAGACAGCGTTTTTGTTACAAAATTACCAGCTCACGCTATTGGTCAGGGTGCAGTAAACTCTTTAAGAGCATTTGGTGTTGATACAACAAAAATAGTTCGTGGTGGCGACAGAGTTGGTATTTATTTCCTTGAAAAAGGTGCTTCACAACGTGGCTCAGTTTGCATTTATGACAGAGCACACTCTGCAATTATGGAAGCAGATAAAAGTGATTTCGATTGGGACTCAATTTTTGAGGGTGCAGACTGGTTCCATTTCACAGGTATTACACCAGCATTAGGAAAAAACGTTACAGAAATATGTCTTGAAGCTTGTAAGGCTGCAAAAGCTCGTGGTGTTAAAATTTCTTGCGACTTAAACTACCGTGGTAAGCTCTGGACAAGAGAAGAAGCAAGAAAAGCTATGACAGAGCTCTGCCAGTATGTTGATGTTTGCATTTCTAACGAAGAAGATGCAAAAGATGTTTTTGGTATTGAAGCAGAGGATACTGACATTTATGGTGGTAAATTAAACCATGAGGGTTATAAATCAGTTGCTAAGCAATTAGCTGATAAATTCGGTTTCCAGAAGGTTGCAATTACATTACGTTCATCAATTTCAGCATCAGATAACGACTGGGCTGGTATGCTTTACGATGGCGAAAACTACTGCTTCTCAAAATCTTACCATCTTCATATTACAGACCGTGTTGGCGGTGGCGACTCATTCGGTGGCGGTCTTATCTATGCATTACTTACAGGTAAATCAACACAGGACGCTATTGAATTCGCAGTTGCAGCATCTGCTTTAAAACATTCAATCGAAGGTGACTATAACAGAGTTTCAGTCGCAGAGGTTGAAAAATTAGCTGGTGGCGATGCAAGCGGACGAGTTCAAAGATAATTCGGAATTCGTAATGCGGAGTTCGGAATTTTATAAAGGCTGCATTTTGATTGTAACTAAATATTAAATAACAAAAACTACATTCTTTCATTTAAAGATTATTGTAAATCTAAAATGAACGAATGTAGTTCTTTTTTATAACTGTAGGGGAAGAGCTCTGCTCTCCCGCATATCAGTGAGTCAGTGGCTAGTGTGGCTAGTATGGCTAGTGGTCAGTTTATAACAATAAAATTATCCTATCATTTTTAGTTTATTCTAAAACTTTAAATGATACGATTTTGTTGTTTTTACAAAAAGCCTCTCTTCGAAGAGAGGGGGACCACCAACCCGTGTAGTTGCTTACTTTAATGAGTTTTCAAGCGAGACAAAAACTTATTAAAACAACAAAGTTCCTTGGGTGGTGGAGAGTTCTTCGACACGAGTTAATTGTAAGAATGTGGTTCGTCGGTATATTGATAATTTTAAATTTATATATTCACTGACCAACTGTACTAAAAGAACCAACCGCAAGGCAAAGAACTCTCCACCATTCCGTTTTAATTTGTTATAATTCAAAATAAATTTATCGCCTGAAAATATAACAATATCAACAATCTTTTAAAATGAATAGTCCCCCTCTCTTCGAAGAGAGGCGTTTTGCAGAAAAACTTTATCGTTTCATTTACAATCAAGCCGTAAGGCTTCCGCAATTGTGCATTGTGCATTATGAATTGTGAATTAAAAAATAGCACTATTCCTATTGACATTGCTGAACAGAAGTCATATAATAGCACTGTTACTAAAATAGAGGTATTATATAAATGGCGAAAAGAAAAATTATTAATACAAAACTTGAAATACTGCAATGCTCAATGGAGCTTTTTTTAGAAAAGGGTTACACGACTTCTTACGTTACGACTATAGCCCAAAAGCTCGGTATAAGCACGGGTAATTTAACGTTTTATTTTCCCACAAAAGAGCATTTGTTAGCAGAGCTTGTTAAAGAGCTTTGTGTGTTCCAGTGGCAGACTATGGAGAAAGCCGCAACCGATGGAAAAAGCTCGTTGTTAGCGTATCTACTTGAACTTGCAACTATTGCCTCGGTGTGTGACGAAAACCCTGTTGCAAAGGATTTTTATATTTCAGCTTACACTCATTCGTTGCCACTAAAAATAATTCGTGAAAGTGATACACAAAAAACTAAAACAGTGTTTTCAGAGTATTGCAAGGGTTGGTCAGAAACCGATTTTATAATTGCAGAAAATATTGTTTCTGGTATTGAGTATTCTATGCTCGTGACAGAAGATACTGAAGAAGTATCTTTAGAAAAACGAATTGAAACAGGTCTCGACGTTATTATGAAACTATATGACGTGCCTGAGAATATAAGAAAGTCGTTACTACAAAATGTACTCAGTATGGATTACAGAGAAATAGGACGAAATATATTAAATGAGTTTTGCATATATGTTGATGAAAAAAACAAGGCTCAGTTAGAAAAAATAGCAAAATAAGATTTTAAACTACAAAGGAGTAAATTTTTATGAAAAGAACGTTATGTTTATTTTGTGCTCTAATTCTTGCAGTCGGCATCTGCTTTAGTGCCCCTGTAACAATTACTGCTTCGGCGGCTTTCACTTTAGAAAGTGGCGAGGAAAATCAAGAGGATGCTATCTATAAAGATAGTGAAACCGGACTCAAGTTCAAAATTACAGACACCGAAGATAAAACGGTTGAAGTTTGTGGGTATGATTCATCTCCAACTAATCTTGAAATTCCTGCAACAGTTACTATCAATGAGAATGAATATAGTGTAACAACAATTGGTAATATTGCTTTTTGGGATTGTTCGACTCTTACATCAGTAACAATTCCAGATAGTGTAACAACAATTGGTGATAATGCTTTTAGAGGTTGCACTTCACTTGTATCAGTAACAATCGGGGGAAGTGTAACAACAATTGGTATTTGTGCTTTTAGCAATTGTCGTTTACTTAAAACAATAGAAATTCCAGACAGCGTAACAACAATTGGTGAGTCTGTTTTTAGTGGTTGTACTAAACTTACTTCAGTAACAATTGGGGGAAGTGTAACAACAATTGGTGATTATGCTTTTAACGGTTGCACTTCACTTGTATCAGTAACAATCGGGGAAAGTGTAACAACAATTGGTATTTGTGCTTTTAGCAATTGTAGTTTACTTAAAACAATAGAAATTCCAGATAGCGTAACAATAATTGGTAATTCTGCTTTTTTCGGTTGTGCTAAACTTACATCAATAAAAATTCCTGAGAGTGTAACAACAATTGGTAGCAGTGCTTTTTGGGGTTGCTCTGAACTTGCATCTATAACAATTCCTGAGAGTGTAACAACAATTGGTGAGTCTGCTTTTTATGGTTGCTCTGAACTTGCATTTGTAACAATTGGCAAAGGTGTAACAGAAATTGGTATTTGTGCTTTTAGCAATTGTAGTTTACTTAAAACAATAGAAATTCCAGATAGCGTAACAACAATTGGTGAGTCTGCTTTTTATGGTTGCTCTGAACTTGCATCTATAACAATTCCGGCAAGTGTAACAACAATTGGTTCGGGTGCTTTTTATCGTTGCAATGCTCTTGCTACTGTAAACGTGCCTTGTAGTTGGGCGGAAACTCCTAAATATACCGAATTTGCGGACGGAGTACTTAAAATTCCACCGCATAGCAACTATGTGAATGGTAAGTGTGACGCTTGTTTAAAAATTTGCTCACCACACATGACAACAGGTGAAAGCAATATTTGCACAGTTTGTGGCGGTGCAGTTGGTGCTTGTGGTGCAAGTACAAATGATGGTGGTGAAAGTAGCGTTGAATGGCTTTATGACTCTGTTTCAAAAACCTTAACAATTTCAGGCTCAGGTGATATGGCAAATTTTGACAGTCGCGATATGCTTTCGCCATGGGCAAATTACCGTGATTCAATTAAAAATGTTGTTATTTCAGATGGTGTAACATCAATTGGCAACTGCGCTTTTTATAATTGTACTGCACTTGAGTCAATAGAAATCCCTGCAGGTGTAACAATAATTGGTAATTCTGCTTTTAGCGGTTGTGCTAAACTTACATCAATAAAAATTCCTGAGAGTGTAACAACAATTGGTAGCAATGCTTTTCGGGGTTGCTCTGCACTTAATTTAGTAGAAATTCCAAAGAATGTAACAACAATTGGTGAAGCTGCCTTTGTTAAGTGCTCTGCACTTACATCAATAAACGTGGCTACAGACAACACTTCATATTCCAGTGAAAACGATGTTCTTTTTAACAAGGACAAAACTACGTTGATTTGTTATCCTCAAAACAAGGCTGGCGAAAGCTACAGCATACCTGAAAATGTAGTAACAATCGGTGGCTATGCATTTAATGGTTGTGCTAAGCTTAAAACAATAAACTTTCCCGCAGGTTTAAAAGAAATAGGTGTTATGGCTTTTTATGATTGCACTGCACTTGAAACAATAACAATTCCTGATGGTGTAACTGAAATCGGTGCCTTTGCTTTTTATAACTGTGAATCTATAAAATCATTAAAAGTTCCGGGTAGTGTACAAGTATTTGATGAATATTCTTTGAGTGGATATTCAGAAGATTTGGTTTTAACAGTTGATTTTGGTCATAGTGCGTATGATTATGCAAAAAGACAAAATATAAAATTTATTATCAATGGTTATACCGAAGCTGAAACAGAGCAAATTAAAAAATTAGAGGTTGTAAAACATGTCGACCCTGCCGGTAATTATTTAGGTTACATTGTGTCAGATTGCGACCCATCAATCGCAGGTAAGCTTGTTATTCCAAGTTGGTATAACGGAAAGAGCGTGGTCGAAATTAGCGATACTGCTTTCGATGATTGCTCGTTACTTACAGAAATTACAATTCCGACAGGTATTTTTTTCAGAAGAGCTACTTTTGAGAATTGTAAAAAATTGAAATATGTGTTCTATGTCGGTACAGAGGCAGATTTTAAGCGTGCGTGTGGGCAAGAGCTGAATAAAGATATAACAGTGCATTATAATTCAACCGGTCATACAATCGAATTTGCTGCTAAAGAAAATGCTCACACCCATTGTAGTGTATGTGAACTTGTGATGTCTTCAGAGCACAGCTTTACAAGTAAAGTGACAACAGAGCCTACTTGTACAAAATCGGGTGTAAAAACATTTAGTTGTGAATGTGGTTACACTTATACAGAAGAAATGGGTTCTTTAGGTCACGATATAGTAATTGATAAAGCAGTAGAAGCAACCTGTACAACGACAGGTCTTACAGAAGGTAAGCATTGTTCTCGTTGTGGCGGTGTAATAATTAAGCAAAATGTAGTTTCTACAACTGACCACGATTGGTCAAACAAAGACGGCATCTGTGGGGGTTGCGGCAAAACCTGTGCACACACTGGCACTCCTGTTTCTAACGATGACGACACTCATAGCTTTATCTGCTCCGTCTGTGGCAAGGTCATCACCGAGTCCCATGACTTTGAAAACGATGACCACCAGTGCGACTGCGGTAAGCTGGAGACTTATAGTATTACCTGCACAGAAACAGGTTCCAATGGTGGCGAGGTCAGATTGACGAATACGGAACCTGCAACCCACGGGCAGACATACACCACCCGACTCCTGATGCCCCAGGACATACAGGGCTGGTACACCGATGTAATCAAGGTTTCTGTCAATGGTGTGGAACTGGTTAAGGGCACAGACTATACCTACAATTTGCAGACCGTTACACTGACAGTCAATGGCGATAAGGTTACTGGCAACATTGAAATTACCTACAAGATCAATGCGAAGGTCACTTTCGTCCTGAATGGTGGCGATTTGGAATCGAGCCTCAAGGCGTGGTTAGCTACTGGCGATCTGTACATTATAGATGACAAGATTACCATGCCGTTGGCTTACGGGGTGCGCAGCAGTTTCGATGATTTGAATAATACCTTTATCCGTGAAGGTTACATCTGCACTGGTCTGAAAAATGGTGAACAGGATGCAGATATGACCGCTCCTGTGGTCAATTGCACTCTCTCAGTCCAGTGGCAGTGTACCCATAATACAATTGAAAATGGTGTTTGCACAACTTGTGGTGGCAATTACTGTGGTGCTGACAAAACTGAAGCCAAGGTTGTGTGGTTCTATGACGAAGATACAGCTACTTTGACAATTACAGGCTCAGGTGCTATGGCGGATTATGGTCTTAATAATACCCCTTGGGGAAATTATAAATCATCAATAACCCAAATTAACATTGAAAATGGTGTAACAACAATTGGTGCTAATGCTTTTCGTACTTGTGAAAAACTCACAGAAATTATAATTCCAAAGAGTGTTACAAGCATTGATGCCGAAGCATTTTTTGAGTGCAGTAATTTAAAATACATTTTCTTTGAAGGTACAGAAGCTGCACAAAAAACTATTGGTGATGCTTTAGTTACAAATGCGAAAATTCACTATGGTTCTTCAACACATACATTTGAAGAAAATTATACAGTAGATGTAGAACCTACTTGTACTGAGAAGGGTAGGGAATCTCAGCATTGTAAATATTGTGAAAAAACACAGAATGAAAGAGAAATCCCTTGTCTCATACCAGGTGAAATTGAGGCAGAGCTAGATAACTCAAATTCATTCTCAGCTACTGTTGAGGATGTTAACAGCATAACAGCAAAGCTCAAGTTAACTGACGAAGAAAAAGAATTAATTTCAAATGGTGCCGATATGAAAATCGTTTTCAAATTAAGCGATATAGGTTCGGCAGTTAATACAGCTGAAAAAGAAGCTATCTTAAACGCTTTAACTAAAGGAAAAATAGGAACCTTCCTTGATATTCAATTAGTAAAGCAAATAGGTGGCATGTCGACTAATGTCGAAAATCTTAGTGGCTTAATCAGCGTTTCTGTTGAGCTTCCGGCAGAGCTTATTAATAATGCAGTAAATGTTAAGAGAAGCTATAGTGTTTTAAGATACCACGATGGTGATGAGCAAAAGGTTACAACACTTAATTCTAGGTATGATGAAGCAACTAACACTCTTACATTTGATACAGACCGTTTCTCAACTTATGCTATTGTTTATAGTGATGTTATTGTTTCTAGTGGTGAAGGTGTACCAGGAACTCCTGCCCCAGATAATGGTGCAGTAGGTGCACCAGAAACACCAAAAGATGAAACAACTTCAGGCACACCAGAAGCACCGAAAGACGATGAAGTGGTTGTTGAAAACGATAAGAATAATACTTCAACCGACAACACAACAAGCGAAGATGGCACATCTAAAGACGATGTTCCAAAGGCTGGTGTAATTAGTACTACTTCTATTTGGCTTGGCGCTATGGCGATAAGTGGCTTTGGTGCGTTGTTAGTTTCTAAAAAGAAAAAAGAAGACTAAAGAAAATAACCATACAATTGTGAAATTGTATGGTTATTTTTTTAATAATGAAGCATTTTATAAAAATAAGGGTATGCACTAAAGAACTGATTTAATGTTGTTCTTGTAGATGAGCCAGGGTCATTAATATAAAATGAAGAAGTTGTAAGAGTATTTGTTGCTTTAACACCAGTTACAACAACGTAGTGCTGACCTCCGTTGGATTTTTTTGCACCAACAATAACAGGCTTACCTTGTTCTAAAAGATTATAAATTTTTGTAAGGTAACCACTCTGTGATGTGATTTGTGTGTAATTCGATGGCCAGTAAACTGCACCACCAGAAGTGTAAGAAAGCTTTTTCATCATATTGTGCGGATAAATAGTTGTGTTTGTTCTCTTGCTTTCAAGCATTGCAATCGCCGTTGTTGCACAACCTATTTTTGCAATAGATTGACCAGATGAACCAATAATAACATTGCCCCAACGAGAGTCGGTCTGCTTAAAATTCGGTACACCTGAAAGCTTGATTGCTTTATAGCTTGTTGTGGTATTTGAAGAGCTTGAAGTAACTAAATAAGAACTGCTTACATAACCAGTTTTGTTACCGTTATAAAGAATTTTACTCCAGCCATTAGAGGTTGAAATTACAGGCACCTTTGTACCACTGCTAAGTCTTGTTTTAATTGTCGCACTTGTTGAAGCAGAGCTTCTTACATTAAGGTTGCCACTTGTGGTTTTTACTGTTTTAACATCCTTTGAGGTTACAGTAATATAATCTGCACTGCAATAACCATAAGAAGAAGCACCATATCTTACATACCAGAAATTACCATTTTTACTTATAAGTGTAACTAATGAATTTCGTTTTAAGGTTGCAACAACACTTGATGAAGTAGAAGCACTTTTTCTTACATTTAGTGAAGTGGAGGCTGTTGTAACTTTACCAACACCATAAACTGTACTACTAGCATTTGCACTTATTGTGACGCTGTTAATCAATGTGATTGAAAGAATTAACGCTAAAATTAAACTACACGTTCGTTTCATAAAAATACACCTCGTATTTACTATTTTTTTGACAAATGTCTTTCTAATAGTAACATACGGGGTGCGTTATTTCATTACACAAATATTGGAAAATCAGTTTGTAGGGGCAGACCTTTGGTCGCCCGTGGTCAGTTGTCAGCAGTTTGTGAAAGCTCAATAAATTCCCCAGCAATGAATTTTAAGTCGTCAAATGATTCAATAGAACTCATTTTTGCTCTGTATTCAGCGGCACCTCTTAAGCCCTTTGTGTACCACGCGGCGTGCTTTCTTGCTTCTCTTATGCCAACTCTTTCGCCTTTGTAAAGACAAAGCTTTTCAATGTGTTTTAACATAATTAACATTCGTTCAATTACAGGGGGTTCTGGCAAAATTCGTTCGTGCTCTAAATAAGCGTTAATTTGCTTGAACACCCATGGTCTGCCCAGAGCGGCACGTCCGACCATAACTAAATCGCAACCAGTTTCTTCAAGCATTTTAGCAGCACTCTTGCCGTCTGTTATATCGCCGTTACCAATAACAGGCACTTTAACAGCCTGTTTTACTTCTCTTATAATATCAACATTAACAGGGGGAGAGTACATTTGAATTTTAGTTCTGCCGTGAACCGTAATTGCTTTGGCACCTGCATTTTCGCAACGTTTTGCAAGCTCAACTGCGTTTATTGAATTGTCGTCCCAGCCAGAACGCATTTTTACAGTAACAGGAATATTAACAGCATTTACTACCTCTTTTACAATTTGCTCTGCAAGTAAAGGGCTTTTCATAAGTAATGCACCGCCACCGGATGCCACAACTTTTGGGGCTGGGCAACCCATATTTATATCTATAAATTGTGGTTCAAACTCTAAAGTTTTTACGGCCGCTTTTGCCATAGTTAAAGGGTCATTACCAAAAATCTGAGCACCACAAGGACGTTCAGGCTCTGTAATAGCTAAAAGCTCTTTGCTTTTTTTGTCGTTAAGTGTTAAACCCTTTGCACTCACCATTTCTGTAACAGAATAGCAAGCGCCATAATTTACACAAAGCTCACGAAAGGCTCTGTCTGCCACACCTGCCATTGGTGCTAATGCAACCTTGCCGTTTGTATTTAAAAAATCAAAATTCATACTGTAACCTCTCTTGTTAGGGTAGTATAGCATATTTTAATTAAGAGTTTCAATAGGGTTGACATTTTTGGAGATTCTGTTATAATAAAATTAAACAAGGAGCTAACTCGTAGACGGTTAGCCTCCAGATAAAAGTGTGTTTATGAAAACAATCGCCTTACCGGGAAGTCAGGCGGTTGTTTTCTTTTATCGCTCTTTTAAAACGATTAGAATACAAAGTATGATAATAAGAATGATGATTACTTCACTCATTAAAATCACCTCTGAAAACAGCTGATTTCCTCAAATGAGGATTTCTATGTAATCAGAGAGTTCAGTCTCTCTGTTAAAGAGACTAACCGCCTACCGTAGAATTAACTCCTTGGGAACTTATGTTCCGTTTGGTATTGTAGCATTTATTGAATAGAATGTCAAGTGTAGTGATTTAGAAAAAACTAACCCTCAAAAAACAAGGTGTTTTTGTTGTTGCAATACTCAGGGATTACAAATTTTGCAAGGTGAATAACCATTTTCGGTTAAATCCTCTTTGTTTCCTGAGTATTCTTTTTTATTCTTCTCAGCCATTTTATTAACAGAAGAACAAGATGGATTGTGGAATTTTTTTGAGTTCGTATTTAAAATATACGTTACATCCTGTTTGTTTTCTGAGTTGGAGGCTTCAGGGGAGGTAGTCGGTGTTACAAGCAAATAGCTCTCACCGGTTTCATAATTAATTTTTATTGATGGTTGAGTGTTGTAGCAAAATACATTAAAAGAGATACCTTTTCCATTATCTTCAACAGAAAGAGCTTCCATTTTAACGCCTTTACATAAAAGGTTATCGCCCTCAAAAATCGGCGTAACTCTATACATAACGTGGTTACCTGTTTCTTCAATGTAATCATCAACCATATTTTCAAATGGGAGCATACCCTCAATGTTTAAGTATCTTGTACCAGTTATAAGATTTTTGTCATTTGCATTTTCGCCAGAAAGCTGAAAGCCTATAAGATGGCAACGGTTATATAAATATTTACCGTCAACACAGTCATACTTTTTAAGGTGCCAGCCACTAGGCTTAATCATGCCTATTTCGCCACGCTCTGTTGTGGGCATCGTTTCAATTCCCAAGCAAGCAAATGCTTTGCCACATCTGCCCAAAGAATCCAAATCAGAATATTTTTCGAATGCTTTTGATGTAATCTCTGCTTCTGTGAATTCTGGTTTGTTATTATTAAGAATGATATAAGGCGAACCTGAATATTCAGGAATTGAATTTTCAGAAACAACTGTCGTAGTTTCTTCCGTAGTAATAGGTAGCGTAGTTGTTTCGGTAGTTATGATGTTTTGGGTTGATTCGATAGAAACAGTTGTTTCTGGTTCATAAGAACCGCCACAAGCAGATAAAACAAGAACAGCTAATAAAAGTGCTAAGCACCTGATTTTTTTCATAAGTTCACCTCTACTATCTGACCACTGACTCACTGACTTACTGACTACTTATCTTGTCTGTTTAAAATCAGTCTTGTAAAGCTCGTAATTAAGCTCTTTGAGCTCTCTCACAAGGTCATCATTTGTTTTGATTTCATTCTTGAAAATAACACCGCCGTGTGCTAAATCTTCAAGCTCGTGGAAGTCTGAACCAGCAACTACAATATCTTTATTGTGATATTTAGCCCAAGCTTCGGCAATAGGGTTAGAAGAATAGTGACGAGGGTTTCCGTTAAATACCTCATAGCCGTCAAGAATCTTCCAATCTTCTACAGTGAGCCCACGTCTGAATGGGTGAGCCTGTAAAAATAAAAGACCATTTTCTTTTGCAAGAAGCGAGAAATCTTCTGGCGAATAATCCATTAAATCACCGTTGCTTCTTAAAAAATCTTCTGTTATGCCATAAACAAGGTAGTCATTATCACTTTCATAAAAGTTTATTTCCATACCCAGAAGCACAACCATCTTGCCATTTAATTCTTCTTTTAAAATGTTGTATCCTTCTAAAAAGTGTGTAACCTTTTCATCCCAGGTTGCGTTTTTATATTTAGCATTGTTAAATGCAGAAGCGTTCATGTGGTCTGTTACAACAATCCCTTTATAATCTGTTGTAAGATATAACTCTGCAATTTGTTTAGCTGGAATAGAAGCACACCTGCTGACTTCGTCTGTATGAAGGTGCATTTCAAATAAATAACCCATAAATAATTTCTCCAGAAAAGAATTTTTACATAATTATATTCTTTTTTTCATTTATTGTCTATACACCTATTGAAAAAATATAAGAAAAATGTTACTATTATTTTGTATAAAAATTTCTATTCGGGAGTGTTTTTTATGGCAAAGTTAAAAGCAGCAGTTATAGGTACTGGTGGTATCAGTAACGAGCATATTATGGCGTATCAGAAAAACGAAAACGTTGAGCTTTACGCTTTTTGTGATATTAATGAAAAACAGCTTAATTTAATGGCTGAAAAATATGGTGTTCCTAAAGAAAGATGCTTTTTAGATAAAGACGAAATGCTAAAAGCATTACCTGAAATTGATATTGTAAGCGTCTGCACATGGAACTCTGCTCATGCTGAATGTACTATTGCCGCACTTAATGCCGGTAAAAATGTTCTTTGCGAAAAGCCAATGGCAATGAATACAAAACAGGCTGAAGAGATGCTTGAAGCAGCAAAGAAAAATAATAAGCTTCTTCAAATTGGTTTTGTAAGAAGATATGGTAACGATGCTGATGTAATGAAGGATTTTATAGATGCTGGTTACTTCGGTGATATTTATTACGCAAAAGCTACATATTTAAGAAGAAACGGAAATCCTGGTGGTTGGTTTGGAGATAAATCACGTTCAGGTGGTGGTCCACTTATTGATTTAGGCGTTCACGTTATTGATTTGGTACGTTACCTTTGTGGTAACCCAAAACCAGTTTCAGTTTATGGTGCTACATTCCAGAAGCTTTTTAACCGCCCTGATATAAAAGGTGGTAAGGGTTACAACTCAGTTTCAGCAGGTGAAAATGATATTTGTGACGTTGAAGATTTAGCAAGTGCCATGATTCGTTTTGATAATGGTTTAGTTCTTTCTGTTGAAGCTTCATTTTCACTCAATATCAAAGAACCAAAGGGGGATATTGAATTCTTTGGCACAAAAGCTGGTGCGAAGCTTTCTCCTGAGGTTGAAATCTTCACAGATGAACAAGGTTATCTTGTTAATGTTTCATTTGATAAAGATACATCTTTAAGCTTTGATGGGCTCTTTGCAGGCGAAATTAATCACTTTGTAGATTGCTCTCTCAATAACGTTCCTTGCAGAGCACCAGCAGAAGACGGTGTAGAGCTTATGAAAATATTAGACGCTGTTTACGAATCTGCAAGAACTGGTCACGAAGTAGTTTTAAAATAAAATTTTAAGGGTGAGAAATTAATGTGTAAATGTGATAGCTGTGGCAAGGTAGTTGTAAACGAACAGGATTATATGTGCCCACACTGTGGTGCAGTTGTCAGAAAAAAATGTGACCATTCAACACATTTGCCTGATGATAAATATAACAGGACAAATGATTACAGTCCGCGTGATTACAGAACTACTGCCGAAGAGCATAAAAGCAAAACCTATGATTATGAAAAGGCACCAAGAACAGATACCTCCCAAAAGTTCGATATTAACGATTTAGCAAACATCAAAAATGCAGAAGATGTTAAGAAAATAGCCAAAAAAGCATTTATCGAGCAGGATAAAAATGGCAGAAAAAAATTCAAGCCTATTGCAATTGTGCTTATAGTTATTTTTGCAGTTAACATTTTTGCTAACCTTATGAGTGTTGCTTTTGATGCTGTGGATACTGTTTTTGATGAATTGGACTCTGTTTTTTCAGAGGAAATTGTTGTAGGTGAAGAGCCTATTATTCATTCTTTTACACTTCACACCTATGTTGATGGTGCAACATTTGACAGAGAAAACGATTGCCTCACTATAGATATTAATGAAATGTATTTCGAATATTATGGTTCTCATGATGAATTTTATGAGGACGATACTGATGAATGGCAGAGCGATTTCAGTTCCCCAGGAAATTTTGTTTCTAATGGTGATGTTAGCATATCTTTTGCTATCTATGATGGTAAAGAAGTTCAGAATGTGGGCTTTGACGAGTATTCATATAATGATTCAATAGATTTAGCGGCAGAGCTTTCAGCTGATGGTGAGCTTAAAATTTATGGGCTTAAAACCCATTTGCGCAATATGGTTGGTAAGGATGTTTATTGTCTTATAACAAATTCATTTATTAACTCAGCTAATTCTGAAACAAACGAGAGTTTTGAATATAGTTTCTTTTTCCCTTTCAACTATATTAAAATTTCTGCTGACGATAAAGTGAGTTTTTATAATATATATGAAGATTATGAAAATGAAGGGAAAAATGTTGTTGATAAGCTAGAAGTTGACGAGCGATATGTACCTGAATTTTTTATTGAGCATGTTGAATTCGGCAGTGGCAATATAATTGATGAAAGTGTTCCTGCTTCAGTCACATACACCGAAACAGTTACTTTAGTTGACTGATATGAAAAAAACAAGATATACAACTATTTCAGGTATGGTGTCTGCTTTGTCGGTAGTTATAATGCTACTCACAAACATAATGCCGTCTATGATGTATGTAATTCCCATAATAACAGGTGCAATAGTTTTTGCAGTTAATGAAATAATCGGCAAAAAGTGGGCTTTGGGTGTGTTTTTTGTAACAAGCTTTATTTCGTTCATTCTTTTAACCGATAAAGAGACAGCACTTAACTACACCTTGTTTTTTGGGTTCTATCCACTATTAAAACCAGCTTGTGAAAAGCTACCTAAGGTGCTTTCTTGGATTATAAAGCTTGTTGTGTTTAATGTTGCTATTACAGCAATAGGTTTAATTGTGACCTTTGTTTTTAAACTACCTTTTTTAGATGAAGATTTAGGCAAGTTTACAATTCCTTTATTTGCAGTGCTTTTTAACATGGTTTTTGTAATGTATGACATTATGTTTACTGTGTTTAAATCACGGCTTGCACCATTATTTAACAAATTAAAGAATAAAGTATCTTGACTTTTTATATTGTAAAGTGTAATATATTTTTATATTATTTTAGGAGGAAAAATTATGGGCGATTTTTCAGTTTTTACTAATTTCGATTGTGCTGTTTTCCAATTAGTTGAAAAACTCTGGAATCCTGTACTTGATGCAATTATGATTTTTATCACTCATTTAGGTGATGACGGCATTTTCTGGATTGCTTTAGGTTTAATCCTTTGCATTTTCAAGAAAACAAGAAAATATGGTGTGCTTGTTATTTTAGGTTTAGGTATTGCAAGTTGTATTAATAACCTTGTACTTAAACAAATCTTTGAAAGACCAAGACCATTTAAATTTGATGGTTGGCCAGCAGATTTCGTTTTCCCAAATCCGCTTATAGAAAAGCCACACAGCTTCTCATTCCCATCTGGTCATACTTCATCTTCATTAGGTGCAGCAACACCACTTCTTATCAAAGCGAACAAAAAACTTGGTATTCCAATGTTTATTCTTGCTTTACTTGTTGGTTTCTCAAGAGTTTACGTTCATGTTCACTACCCAACAGATGTTATCGTTGGTACAATAGTTGGTATTGTTGGCGGTATCTTGGCAGTTGTATTATTCAAATATGGTATGCCACTTGCAAAGAAAATTCTTGGTGAGAAGATTATTACAAAAATCTTTGGCGAAATCTAATTTTAGGAACTAGAAATTAGGAACTAGGAATTAGAATTATAACAAAAACTACATCCTATCATTTTTAGTCGGTATTTAAATCGATTTTAAATGATAGGATGTTTGATTTTTAACGAAACTCTACTTCCTACTTCCTAATCACAAATTTAACATTTCTTTAAAACCTTTTTTATTTAAATCATTGACTAAACAAAAACATTATGTTATATTCTTTTTTAGCAAAATTAAGAAATATTAAGATTTTAGGGATGTGAAAAGTATGTGGTTCTGGTTTTCTATAATCGCTTTAATTTGTTGGAGTGGTTCAGACCTTTTTTCAAAAATCGGTTGTGCCGATGCTAAAGATAAATATAGCCATTTTAAAATGGTAACAGCAGTCGGTGTTGTAATGGGTATTCACGCCTTTTACGAAATTTTCGTTTCAGGTGTAGAGTTTGATATGACGGCAATGCTCCGTTATTTACCTGTTTCATTACTTTACATAGGCTCAATGACTTTGGGTTACATCGGTTTAAGATATATTGAACTTTCAATTTCTTCACCAATTTGTAATTCATCTGGTGCATTGGTTGCACTTCTTTGTATTATTACCGGCGATATTTTAGCAGTTCCACAATATATTGCAATCGCTCTTGTGTGTGTTGGTGTTGTTGGTCTTGGCTTTGTAGAAATGAGCGAAGATGAAGATTTAAGAAAGAAAAGACAAGATAAAGCGAATTATAAATATTCAAAAAGTGCTTTAGCGATTATTTTACCACTTCTTTATTGTCTTTTAGATGCTCTCGGTACATTTGCTGACAGCCTTGTTTTAGAAACCTTAGACGAAGATGTTGCAAACGTTGCTTATGAATTAACATTCTTGGTTTGCGGTATTGCTTCGTTTATCTACGTTAAATTCATTAAAAAGCAAAAGTATTTACCTAAAAAAGAAGGTCCTAAGTACGTTGGTGCTTTATTTGAAACTGCTGGTCAGTTTGCTTATATTTATGCAATAGGTGATGAGGCACATGTTGCAATGGCAGCACCAATTATTTCAGCTTACTGTGCAGCATCTGTTCTCTGGGGTAGAATTTTCTTAAAAGAAAAACTTTCATGGAAACATTATGCTATGATTTTAGTTGCAGTTGCAGGTATTGTAGTGCTTGGTCTTTATGATGCATAAATAGTTACAAGTTGCAAGTGCGAAAGTTGTTAGAATAGAAGAAAACATCCTATCATTTTAAAGTTTTAATATCAACTAAAAAATGATAGGATGTGATTTTTTATAATACTTGTTACTTGCCACTTGCAAAGAAGCTCAGGCTGTTGCCTGAGCTTCTTGCATTATTGCTTTTCTTAAAATAAGTCTTGCGTCTTCTGCGTCACAAGTGCCGTCTAAATTCACGTCAATAAACTCTTTTCTCTTTTCGTCAAGTGGTGCCGAGAGTTTAGCGTGAGCTTTTAAAACCATTCTTGCATCCTCTGTGGTTACCTTGTCATCACCGTTAACATCGCCGTATCTTACAGATTTCTGGAGGTCGATTAAGTAAGGGTCAATTCCAGCCTCAGCAGCGTAAATTACGGCAGAAGGGCAGGTTGAGTAGCATGAATATTTAAAGCTTCTCTGGTGACCGAATTCATTGTTAATTCTTATAGCAAAAGCAAATCTACCTACTGTTTTAACATTCTGTGGAATTGTAACGTTAAGAAGTAACGGGCAGTTTTCAAAAGCATAAGAACCAATATCTGTAACACCACGACCAAAATCAACAGTTTCTAAAGCCTGATTATTTGAAAATGCACTAAGGCCAATTGTTTTTACTGAGTTAGGGAATGTAATTGAAGGAATACTTATACAGTTTGCAAAAGCATAATCACCAATAGCCTTTAACCCTGTTTTTGGGAATACGATTGTGCTTAATGCCTCACAGTCTGAAAAAGCTCTTTTTGGGATTTCGGTCAAAGCTGAGCCTAGGTTTACAGTTGTCATTTTTTCACATCCAAAAAATGCAAACTCACCGATAGACTCTACATTACCTAAATGAATACTTGTGAGAGAACTGCAAAGGTTAAAGCAGTTAGCACCGATTTTTTTTAGTGAATTACCAAGGGTAACAGTAGTAAGCTTGTGGCAGTTATAAAATGCATAATCACCAATAGCTTCAACAGAGTTTGGTATTTTAACCTCTTTAATAGATGGCTTGTTTCTGAAAACATCGTTACCAATAGCGGTAACCTTTTTACCATCAATAGTTTCTGGTATGTTTATTGAAGATAAATGCAAATTATTAAAACCAGTAATAGTGATAGTGTTATCACTATTTACCTGATATGTATAATTTTCGTACGTTGCAGCAAAAGCTACTGGCGACAAAATGACAGTTATAGCAACTGCCAGTATGACAGAAATTAATTTTTTCATATTGAACACACTCACTCTAATTTATTTTATGAATGTATTATACACCATATTTTTTCGTTTGTATATATCTTATTTGAAAATAGTAAAATGAAATAAAATACATAAAGTTTACATATTTTGAAAAAAGTATTGCAATTATGGTGAATATAGTGTATAATTCCCACACAACCAAAAAAAATAGTGAGGTTTTAGAAATGAAAAAGTTTGTAAAAGTACTTTCAATCGTTCTTGTTATTGCTTTAGTTGGCGTTTTTGCTGCTTGTGGCGGTAATGCTGATAAAGATAACAATGGCGACAACACACAAGAAACAATTAGAATTGGTGTTCAGACAAATACAACTGGTGATATTTATTCATCAGGCGATTTTGGTGAAGACGCAGTTGTTCGTTACGACAACGGTGCTCTTGCTGTTGAAGCGCTTAAAAATAACAAGGTTGATATTGTTATTATTGATAACGAACCAGCAAAAGCTTATGTTGCAGCAAACACAGGTCTTAAAATTCTTGAAACAGAATATACAGAAGAAGATTATGCTATCTGCTTCCAGAAAGGTAACACAGAACTTAAAGATGCAGTTGACGGTGCACTTAAAGCTCTTATTGACGATGGTTCTGTAAAAAAGATTGTTGATAAATACATCAATTCAGGTGAGGCTGCAGAAGAACTCAAAGGTGTTCCTGTAACAGCTGTTGATACAGATAAACCAAATCTTGTTATGGCAACAAATGCAGAATTTCCACCATATGAATACATTGATGGTGATAAGTTCTATGGTATCGACGTTGAAGTAGCAAAGATTATTGCAGATAAATTAGGTTATGACCTTGTTATCGAAAACGTAGCTTTCGATTCAATTATCCCAGGTGTTCAGGCTGGCAAATATGATATGGGTATGGCTGGTATGACAGTTACACCTGACAGACTTAAGAGTGTTGATTTCTCATCATCTTATGCAAAAGGTATTCAGGCTATTATTGTAAGAGAAGATGGTAAAATTCAAGCAAAAGAAGACCTTGACCCATTCTATCTCCCAGCAGAATAATTAATTCGCAAAGGGCGGAAATTTTTCCGCCCTGTTTTTTTGGAAAGGACTAAAAATTATGTCAGTAATTATTGCTGAAATTCTGGCTTTTATCGGTGAATTCAAAAGAATAATGATAGATGGAGACCGTTACAAATTTATTTTAGATGGTCTTAAAAATACATTTGTTATTACTTTAGGTGCTTTGGCAATTGGTATTGTTATTGGTATCGTTGTTGCAGCAGTACGCACATCATTTGATAAAAACAGAGAATCAATGAAAGTGCGTGGCGGAGCAGGTTACTATTTACTTGCATTTTTTAATGCACTTTGCAAATTTTACCTTACTGTAACACGTGGTACCCCTGTTGTGGTTCAGCTTATGATTTGCTATTTCGTTATTTTCGCTATGGCAGATAATGGTATTCCAGTTGCAATTTTTGCTTTTGGTATTAACTCAGGTGCTTATGTTGCTGAGATTTTCAGAGCAGGTATTATGTCAATTGACCATGGTCAGTTTGAAGCAGGCAGAAGCCTTGGTTTCAATTACTTCCAGACTATGAGATACATAATTATTCCACAGATGTTCAAGGCAGTTTTACCAACTCTTTGTAATGAGTTTATTGCCCTCTTAAAAGAAACTTCTGTTGCGGGTTATGTGGGTGTTACAGATTTGACTAAAGCAGGTAACACAATAGCAGGTAGAATGTTCTCTTACTTTATACCACTTCTTACGGTTGCTGCTATTTATCTCATAATGGTTTTAATTCTTTCTTCTCTTGTTGGAAAACTCGAAAGGAGGCTTCGTAAGAGTGAGCGATAATGCATTAATTAAGGTAACAGACCTGAAAAAACACTATAATGGTGGCGAAGTCAAAGCTCTTGACGGAGTTAACTGTGAAATCGAAAAAGGCGAGGTCGTAGTTGTTATCGGACCTTCTGGTAGCGGTAAATCTACATTCCTTCGTTCATTAAATCTTTTAGAAATTCCAACTGGTGGTCAGATTATATTTAATGGCGCAGATATTACTGCACCTAAAACGAATATAAATAAGCATCGTCAGAAAATGGGAATGGTGTTCCAGCACTTTAATCTTTTTCCTAATATGACAGTTTTAGGTAATATGACAAGTGCTCCTATAAAAATTCTCAAAAAGTCAAAAGAAGAGGCTGAAGCTAAGGCGTTAGAGCTTCTTGACAGAGTTGGGCTTAAAGACAGAGCTAATGCTTTCCCAAGTCAGCTTTCTGGTGGTCAAAAGCAACGTGTCGCTATTGTAAGAGCACTTTGTATGGAGCCTGAGGTTATGCTCTTTGACGAGCCTACTTCTGCACTTGACCCAGAAATGGTTGGTGAGGTGCTTGAGGTTATGAAGGACCTTGCTTCACAAGGTATGACAATGGTTGTGGTAACTCACGAAATGGGCTTTGCAAAAGAAGTTGGCTCACGTGTTATCTTCTTCGATGAAGGTATAATTCAGGAAGAGGGTACACCAGAAGAAATTTTCCAGAATCCGAAAGGTGAAAGACTCAAGAACTTTCTTAGTAAGGTTCTTATTTAAAAATGTAAAAGTGGCTGTAAAAAACTATTGTTTTTACAGCCGCTTTTTATAAACCCTCTTGATTTATCTCTTTATAAATGGTAATATAAACTATATGAAAAAATGGAACTCGAAAGGGGTTTTTATTATGAAAAAAAGTATTAGAATTTTATCATTGTTGCTTGTAGTATCTCTTGTGTGTGCTGTGTTTACTTCCTGTAAGCCTGCTGATACAAATGAGCCAACAACGGAAGGTGAAGAAGTAACAACAAAGAAAGAAAATACTGGTGCAAACGGAACATTAGTGGTAGGTATTGGTCCTGATTTTGACTACATTCCTTATAAATATAAAGATGGTGACAAATTAACCGGTATTAATATTGATTTTATAAATGCTGTTGCAGATGAACTTAATATGTACGTTGATTTTGTTGAAATAAATGCACATAGCAGTCAATATAAACCAGAGAATCTTAAGGTTGATATTTTATTGAATCGCACTGAGGGCGATATTAACGATATGAAAAATGCTAAGCTTTCAAAAGCTTATGTCAGCGATATTCAGTCTGTTGTTGTAAAAGCCTCTAGTGAATTTAATCTCTATGACGATTTTTATGCCGCTTTTGATAATGAAGGCTATCCAGTTGGCTTAAAAGACGATATTAAAATAGGTGTTAAAAAGACTACAACTGGCGATATTTATGCTTCTGCACCATTTAAAGAATGGGGCTTCGGTCAAGAAAATTTGAAAGAATACACCACAAATGACGAAATGGTAAATGCTCTTAAAAATGGCGAAGTTACAGCTATTGTAACAGACGATGAGCTTGCAAGAAATATACTTGATAAAGTAAGTGGTTTTAAAATTCTTGATTCATCATTCTATAGTGCAGAATACAGAGCTGCTGTTGTAAGCGAGGATGCTGAAAAGCAGACAGAAATTCTTGATGCAATAAATAAGCTAGTAGATAACGGCACTGCAAAGAAAATTGTTAGCAAATATATGAAGTATTAATAGGTGGAAAAATGAATTTAGAAAAGGCAAAGCAAAAAGCAAAAGAATTAGTTTCTGAGATGACTGCAGAAGAGAAAATGAGCCAACTTCTCTATACTTCTCCTGCAATTGAAAGACTTGGTATAAACGAATATAACTGGTGGAACGAAGCGTCTCATGGTATTGCAAGGGCTGGTGTAGCAACAGTTTTTCCACATGCTATTGGTATGGCGGCAACTTTTGATAAAGAGCTTGTTAATACTGTTGCAGATGCAATTTCAACCGAGGCAAGAGCTAAATATAACAAGAGTGTTGAGTTCGGTGATAGAGATATTTATAAAGGTCTTACATACTGGGCACCAAATATCAATATTTTCAGAGACCCACGTTGGGGCAGAGGTCAGGAGACATTCGGCGAAGACCCATATTTAACATCACAATTAGCAGTTTCTTTTATTAATGGTATTCAGGGTGACGGTGAATATTATAAAGCAACTGCTTGTGCTAAGCACTTTGCAGTTCACTCAGGTCCTGAAAAGACTCGTCACGGCTTTGATGCAATTGCAAGTAAAAAGGATATGTATGAAACATATTTACCAGCATTTGAATATGCAGTTAAAAAAGCAAATGTTGCAGGTGTAATGGGTGCATATAACCGCACAAATGGTGAGCCTTGCTGTGCAAGTAAAACACTTATGCAAGAAATTTTAAGAAAAGACTGGCAGTTCAAAGGTTATTACGTTTCAGACTGTGGTGCTATAAAAGATATTTGGGAATTCCACAAATTTGCTCCTACAATGAAAGAGGCGGCGGCAGTTTCGCTTAAAACTGGCTGTAACTTAAACTGTGGTGAATCTTATAAATATTTAATTGATGCTTACGAAGAAGATTTAATAACTGATGAAGATATTACAGAAGCTGTTGAATATCTTTACACAATACGTGCGGCATTGGGTGAGTTTGAAGAAAATAGACCATATTCAGATATTGGTTATGAAAAACTTGATTCAGATGAAAACAAAGCACTCAACTTAAAAGCGTCAGAAGAAACAATGGTTCTTCTTAAGAATGAAAATAACTTTTTACCACTCAATAAGAGTGAATATAAAAAAGTGGCAGTTGTTGGACCTAACTCAATGTCACATTTGGCACTTGAGGGTAACTACTTCGGTCATGCTTCTGAATATGTTACTTTAGCAGATGGTATCCGTCGTGAATTTACTGACTCTAAAATCTTTGTTGCAGATGGCTCACATCTTTGTAGTGAAGTTAAGAGCTCATGGGATGGTTTTGAGTACCTTTACAGTGAGGGTATGGCGGCTGCTTCTGAAGCAGACCTTACAGTTTTATGTGTTGGTCTTGACAGAACTATTGAGGGCGAAGACACAAACCATTCAAACGAATTCTCTAGCTGTGGTGATAAAAACACGCTTTACTTACCGGCTACACAAATGAAGTTAGCAGAAGCAATTTGTGATGTTACCGAAAATCTTGTAGTTGTTATTACTTGTGGCAGTGCTATTGATTTAGGCGAAAAGGTAAGAAAACACGCTAAAGCGATTATTCACGCTTGGTACCCTGGTGCATTAGGTGGTAAGGCAGTTGCTAATATTATTACCGGTAAAGCAGTGCCTTGTGGTAAAACACCACTTACTTTCTATTACGAAACAAAAGAAATTCCATCTATGGAAGACTATAAAATGGAAAACAGAACATATCGTTTCTATAAAGACGAGCCTTTATATCCATTCGGTTTCGGTCTTTCATACACAAGCTTTTCTTATTCTGATTTTAAAGTTTTTTCAGAGGATGACGAATTTATTAAAGCTTCTGTAAACGTTAAAAATATAGGTAACTTTGACGGTAAAGAAAAAGTTCAGGTGTATGCTGAGTTTACTGATTCAAGAACCTCTACACCAACTTATCAGCTTTGTGGAATTTCTTCTGTTGAACTCAAGAAAGGCGAAAGTAAGCAAGTGGAGCTTGAACTCGATAAATACTTTATTAAAGCAGTCCTTGAAGATGGCACGAGAGTAGAACCAGACGGCAAAATCACTCTGTTTGTCGGCGGTCATCAGCCGGATGAAGTTAGTAATAAGCTTACAGGATATAGCTGTTTATCTGTTATGCTCAAGTAAATAATAGTGTGGCTGGTGTGGCTGGTATGGCTAGTGTGGCTGGTATTATGACAAAACTGCGTTCTTTCATTTTTTGTTTACGAAACACTTTAAATGAAATGACAAATTAAATGTGACGGTCTGCCTCTCTTCGAAGAGAGGGGGACCGCCTTTTCATTAGCTTGCCTATTTTAATATACTTTCAAGCGAGTAGAAAATTAAATTTAATTATATAGTTCATCGGGTGGTGGAGAGTTCTTTTGTTTAATGAATGATGAATATTGAATAATGCGTTGGCATTGTAATATTGTAATTTGAAATATATCATATCTTTTTAAATCGATTTTTGAAAACCGACGCGTTATAGCTGGCGACCACAGGTCAGCCCCTACCATAGTTGGAGTTAATTTTTCGTTTCATTTGTAGCAAGTTAATTCATTTGGTGTGTTATAAATGAACGAATGAATTTACTCCTTTTATTGTAGGGGAAGAGCTCTGCTCTCCCGCAAGTAGTGGGAGCAATTTTTTATTATAATGAATTACTCGTGTGTAACGAGCTAAAAACTAACTTGTTCTACTAACAAAACTATTGCTAAAACGAGAAATTTGTGTTAAACTAAGGTTGCGAAACCAATTGAATATAAAAATGTGGGGCGATTTTCTTTTTTATATAAGAATAAATCACCTTATTGTTGCGTATACTCATGCTGTGAATTTGATAAAAATGCAAATTCCGTCAGTATGAGTGTGCACTATTGCCCTTTATATTGAATTGGTTTCGCGACTATCGGAGTTTGCGTTTTTTGTGCGACTGCTTCGGTGGTCGCACTTTTTGTTTTTATAAGAAAAATTAATGTGGGGGGATGAAGAATAAGTTGAGAATTTTATAAATTAACTATAAATTCCAGCTTGCTGGGGTTGAAATTGAATTAAAAAATAATTATATCAGGAGAATGTTTTATGAAAAAATTTATCAGTTTATTTTTAATTTTAAGTCTTATTTTCAGCTTTGCTGCTTGTGGTGGACAAGATTCTAATGATGTAGAAATAAGTAATGTAGAAGACAGTATAAACACTGAAAAAATCGCTAAAACATTTGAAGTAGATAGTCAATATTGTATGCCTTTTGGAAAGGAGCCTAAGGTTCCCGAAATAGAAGAATGTACTATTTACGATACTGAAAAATATAAAATAGATTTTAAAGGTATCGAATATGTTGACGTTTTTGGTGGTGCTGTAAAAGCAAAATTTGAATTCGAAAATAAAACAGATGAAGAAGTTTCCTTTATAGATTTAGGAACTGACATCTATATTGACGG
Source organism: uncultured Clostridia bacterium (assembly GCA_937916395.1). Classification (GTDB taxonomy): domain Bacteria; phylum Bacillota; class Clostridia; order Oscillospirales; family Acutalibacteraceae; genus DTU089. The sequence continues at coordinate 29,852 of CALFTN010000060.1, forward strand.
ATGGAAACTTTTTGCAATTGATAGAGTTGGTGATGGAGATATTAAACCAAATTCAAAAGCTAATGTTTCTTATTATTATCCATTTTTCCAATTTAAATTAAGGCATATTGATCATATAAACAATATTGATATTTTAAATCCTTATATTCTTGAAGATAGTTACTTTGAAGGTACTGAATTTAAAAGGGAAGTAATTTATCTTGATCCTATTAACCTAAAAACGAATGATACAGAAAAAAATTTAGATTATGTACCGGATGGAACAGTTATCTATGAAGATAAAGGTGTGAAAATGATTTTACTTGAGAATTGTTTCTATCATGATAATATATATTGTTATGTTGAAAATAATAGTGATGAGTATATTCTTGCAAAAAATTCAAATGAAATTTACGAGGAGGGGATTAGATATGATGGCGCTTCCGCTGTATTCGAAACAGTTCTACCACCTCACACGAAAGACATTTTCTTTATAGATGACCGAAATAAAGAAGTACATGTTGGCGATATTGTAAAAATAAAACCTTTAATTTATACTTATGATTTTAAAACTCAAGAATGTGGTCCTCAAAATAATTATTTTGAGGAAGGTGAACGCTATCAAATAAACATTAATTAGTTTAAAATAGAATATAGATGATAAAGATGAAAAAGTTTATTAGTTTACTTTTAATTTAAGTCTTATTTTTTACTTTGCAAAAAGTGATGTTGTAACAAGTTACAGTGATGTTTTGCAGTAGAACTGCAAAGTGATGTTAAGTTTACCATTAACTTTGTCGAAGACAAAACTTCATTGTGAAACAACTTCACTTACGAAGTGAACTTCACTTGCCGAACGGCAAACTTAGTTGCAAAAAAAATCACGAATAAGCCAAAGGCTTATTCGTGATAGTTTTTTGCGAGACCACCCTCGCTCGTTTCTCTGTACTTACTAAACAAATCTCTGCCTGTTTCATACATTGTTTTAACAACAACGTCAAACGAGATTTTTCGTGTGTGAGTAAGGAAGTTTGCAAGGTTTAAAGCATTAATTGCACGCATAGCGGCAACGGCATTTCTTTCAATACAAGGGATTTGCACAAGGCCACAAATAGGGTCACACGTTAAGCCTAAATGGTGCTCCATAGCAACCTCTGCTGCATATTCAACCTGGTCTAAATTCATATAAAAGAGGTCAGCGAGAGCTGCAGCAGCCATTGAGCAAGCTGAGCCGATTTCTGCCTGACAACCACATTCAGCACCACTTATAGAAGCGTTTGTTTTAATAATGTTACCAATAAGACCGGCAGTTGCAAGTGCATTACAAATTGCAAGGTCTGAAAATCCACGTTTTTTCTGCATATAATAGAGTACAGCCGGTAAAACACCACTTGCGCCACAAGTAGGGGCTGTAACTATTGTGCCACCACCAGCATTTTCTTCACTTACTGCAAAAGCACAAGAGCAAACAAGTCTGCTTTCTCTTGTTTCAGGGCTTTCGTCAATGTGACGTTGGTTATAAAGAATCTTTGCCTTTCGCTGAACTTCAAGACCACCAGGTAAAACACCTTCTGTTGTAAGACCACGTTCAATAGCTTGCTTCATTGTTTCCCACACTGCTGAAAGATACAAGAAAATTTCGTCACCTTCAACTTCTCTTACATACTCGTGAAGTCTCATATTCGTTTTATCACAATAAGCTTTAATTTCTGAAAAAGTGTTAAGAGGGTAAACGTCCTGAACGGCAACAGAAGGTTGTCCCTCAATTTCTATTTTACCACCACCAACGCTGTAGACACGCCAGAAATCAATAGATTTGTCATCCTCATCAAATGCTTCAAGAGTCATTGTGTTAGGGTGGTAAAGCTTGCTTTCATCACCATCGCCAAAAACTACTTCTATATTTTTGTTTTTAAAAGTATCAATAATAATCTGGTCAGTCATGTGACCCTTACCAGTTTTTGAAAGTGAGCCATAAAGTGTAACTAAATAACGGCTGGCTTTCGGATTCTTTTCTAAAAATAGTTTTGAAGCGTGCTCAGGACCCATTGTGTGTGAGCTTGAAGGGCCTTTACCAATTCTGTAAATCTCTCTCAAAGATTCCATTATAAATCACCAGATTTGAAATTAATTTTTATAAAATATATTATACCAAACTATAATTATTATTTCAATGAATAAATATTTTTAGGTTAATAAAGCCAATAAATTGTAAAATTAGAATTAAATTTTAGGTATTTTGTTGAAAAATACAACACAATGTGTTAAAATTAAATCAGAAATAATATAAGGTGGTGTTCCTATGACAATAACTTTCTTTGGTGCTGCTCACGAGGTTACAGGTAGCTGTACTCTTATTAAGGCAAATGGTAAAAATATCATAGTCGATTATGGTATGGAGCAGGGTAAGGATATTTTTGAAAATCAGGAATTATCCGTTCCTGCTATTGATATTGACTATGTTTTACTTACTCATGCTCACATTGACCACTCTGGGTTAATTCCGCTTCTTTATGCACAAGGGTTTAACGGTAGGGTTTATGCTACTGAGTCAACCACAAGACTTTGTGAAATAATGCTCCGCGACTCTGCTCATATTCAGGAATTTGAAGCTGAATGGCGTAACAGAAAAGCAAAGCGTTCTGGTGCAGAAAAATATGAGCCACTTTATACAATTGACGATGCAGTTGGTTCAATGAAGCTTTTCAGACCTTGCCCTTATGACACGGTTGTTACTGTAGATAAAGGCTTAGAGGTTCGCTTTACAGATGCTGGTCACCTTTTGGGCTCTGCAAGTATTGAAATTTGGGTTACGGAAGACAAAGACACCGAAAAATTAATTTTCTCTGGTGATATTGGCAATTTAGATCAACCACTTTTGAAAGACCCTACTTACTTAACCGACGCTGACTATGTAATCATGGAATCAACCTATGGTAACCGTAGCCACGGCGACAGACCTAATTATATAGGCGATTTGGTAAGTGTAATTCAGCGTACATTTGACAGAGGTGGTAACCTTGTTATTCCGTCTTTTGCAGTCGGCAGAACTCAGGAGCTTCTCTATTTTATAAGAGAAATTAAAGAACAGAATTTAATAAAAGGGCACAACAATTTCAGAGTTTACGTAGATAGCCCGTTGGCTGTTGAAGCAACAAATATTTTCTCAGACAGAAGCTCGCGTCAATGCTTTGATGAAGAAACTATTGCACTTTTAGATGCTGGTATTAACCCTATAAGCTTCCCAGGGCTTGAGCTTTCGATTACAACAGATGATTCTAAAGCAATTAACTTTGATAAATCACCTAAAGTGATTATTTCTGCCAGCGGTATGTGTGAAGCTGGTCGTATCCGCCACCATCTTAAATATAACTTGTGGCGTGAAGATTCAACAATTCTTTTCGTTGGTTATCAGGCAGAGGGTACTTTAGGTCGCGCACTTGTAAATGGTGCCGATACAGTTAAACTTTTTGGTGAAGAAATTCAGGTTAATGCAGAAATTGCAATACTTGATGCAATAAGTGGTCATGCAGATAATGAAGGTCTTATGAAGTGGATTGGTTCATTTGAGCAACCACCAAAAAAAGTGTTTGTTATTCATGGTAATGAAGAAGCATGTGAAACACTTACTGCAAGAATAAATGAAGAATTACATTTCTCTGCAACTGCACCATTCAGTGGCGATTGTTGGGATATTGTTACAGGTGTATGTCTTGTTAAAAATGACGGCGTAAGAGTTAAGCCTAAAGTGCCTAATTCTGAATATGGCTCCGGCAGACTTCAGGGTAAACGTATTACCCCTGCTTTCAAACGTCTTATGACTGCAGTGAGTCAGCTTGAACGTGTTGCTGAAAATAACGTTGAGGGTGCAAATAAAGACCTCGCTAAATTCACAGACCAGATTCTTGAGCTTTGCAGAAAGTGGAACAGATAACTCGCTTCGCTCAAGTGAATAGTGAAGAGTGAAGAGTGAAGAGTGAAGAGTTGCGGGTCTGCGACGCTATTATAAATAAATTTGAAAGGGTGCATAAAAAATGCCATATATTAATTTAAAAACAACAACTAAAGTAACAGAAGAAAAGGCTGAGCTTTTAAAAGCGAAGTTCGGTAAGGCTATTGAGAGCTTCCCTGGTAAAACCGAGGCGTGGCTTATGGTCGGAATTGAAGATAACCAAAAGCTCTGGTTTAAAGGTGACAACAGTGCTGATAGTGCTATTGTTGACGTTGACCTTTTAGGTGGAGTTTCAAAAGATGGTGCTCTTAAAATGACTTGTACTGTTTGCGATATTTTAGAAGAAGTACTCGGCATTTCACCTAGTAGAGTGTACGTTAAATATATGGGTTATGCTGATTGGGGATGGAACAATACGAATTTTTAAATTTAAAAATTCGTTAGTTAATAGTGAATAGAGAATAATGAATAGTGAATGATTGTGGGACCTGCGGTCGGCAATTATAAAAAAGAAAGATAGAAGTGTAGGTTTAAGGGAGATTATGAGTAAGTACAGACCAATAATATTAAGAGTGATGGCAATCTTTGTTGTTGTAATGATTGTCGGTATTTCTATAATGGATTATATTGAAAAAGGCAGATTTGATTTTACGATTACAGAAATTGTAAAAATTGTCGGTACTATCATTGCTGCTGGCATGATGTTTTTTAAAAGCTTCTTTTTGTCAGGTGGAAGCGATAAGCGTGATATTGTTGAAGCAATTACAATTCAAGTTATCGATTCTGCATTTTCTGAAAAAGATAAAACTTCAAAAAAATTCTTTTTAAAAGGCGAAAGAGCTTTAAGGGAAGAAGATTTTGATTCTGCTCAATATAATTTTGAAAAAGCAATAAAAAAATCGAGTACTCCTAAAGCAGCTGCTTTGTCATACGCATGGTTAGGTAGGGTAAATATAAGAAGAAGGCATTTTGATGAAGCTATAAAGTCACTTGAAAAAGCAACCTCATTAGATAAATTTTGTGAAGATGGTTGGTTTTATTTATCCGATGCCTTTTATCAGATAGGTGACTTTAAAAAAGGAATTTCTGTTGCAGAGGAAGGATTGGTATTTTGTGGCGAAAGTCATTTCTTGAATGAGCGAGCTGGTTTTGGTTGGCTACAATTAAAAGAATATGAGCGTGCGGTAAAATATTGCCTCGCAGCTAAAAAAATTCGCCCTGATTATCCTCTTTATGTGAAGCAATTGTTGTATTGTTGTGCTCAATTGGGTGATGAAAAATTATCAAATGAATTGCTTTTTGAGTTAAAATCATTAAGTCCCGCTGATTACCAGAAGTATAAGCCTGCTATTGAAAATTTGCTTGAAAAAGCAAGACGAAGCAAAATCCAATACACAGGTAATTTCATTCTTGAACTTGGTGGAATTGACGAGATAGAGGATTGTACATTTGAAGACCTTGTATTAGCTCTTAACAGAATGTGGAATTATGATTACGAATTTATAATTCTGACTCCACCGGCACCAATTAACAGTGTTCTGTTTATTCAGATGTATGTCACTGACAAAAATACTGCATTAGTAGAAATGAGTGTTGGTGAAAACGGCAAGGGTAAGCTTTATAACAAAAAATGCTCTAAGCAAGAAACAGAAACCATTTTCTATAATTTCTTCAATGAACGCAAAACACCAAATATTATTGGGTTTAAAGAAACTCAACTTAAGTAAAATAAAAATCCTATCATTTTTAGTTAAATCTAACTTTAAATGATAGGATAAATTTTTGTTTATTATAATTCCGAATTACGGATTACCCATTCCGAATTATTTTTCTTCTTTCTTCTTGTGGAAGAGGATTTTGTCAACTGGGAAGTAGAGGAAGAATTGAAGTGCTGAGCAAATCATCATTGCTGCGTTACGAGCGAGAGCTTCAGCCCAACCAAAGCCTAAGAAGAGAGTGTTGAGTGTTGGTGAAAGCCAAGCTGAGAAGAAAATAAGTGCAATTGTGAATACTATGTAGATTGGGAGAGTGATTGCTACATTTGCACCAGAATTGAATGTTTTTTCTTTGTTAACAAAGAATGCAACAATCTGAGCAACAATGTTACCAACGTTGAAAGCGATGCAATAACCAAGACCACCAGAGATAATAGCACCTGTTGCATCTGTGTTTACAGGGTAATCTAAAATTCCGAGAATGTTAATTGGTTGTGCATACATCTCCTGAATTGCAGGAATAAGTGGAATAAGGTTTGTTAATGCGATTTGAACTACCATTGCAAGAAGACTTACAACAATAAATTTAACAAACTGCCAAGCAGTAACAAGAAAAGAGCCTTTGCTTTCAGCAGCTTTGTCAATGTCTTTTAAATTTTTAGCCATTTTAATAACCCCTTTGTTATAAATTTTAACTTATAAATTCTAACATATAAAGAAAAAAGTGTCAACAAAAGTTGAGGTTGCATTTACTATTTTGTAACAATTAATAAATCTGTAGCATAAAATTTATTGAAAAAGTTGAGAAAATTTCAAAAAAAGTGTTGACAAGGAAAAATAAAAGTGCTATTGTAACTACATTAAATGAATATCACAAATAAAAGCGATGACGAAGACGGTTGAAAATGTCTGTTTCCAGAGAGTCGGCGGTTGCTGTGAGCCGATAACAAAATTTTCTTTAAACCTATCACTTCTGAGCTGAAGGGCTGAAAAGTAATGAGTAAGCTTCTTCCGAAAAAACTGCAGCGTTAGTGCAGAGGGGTTGTTTGACCTTAAAGGTGGCAATATTTTATTATTGCAATTTGAGTGGTACCGCGGATTTGTTTTCCGTCTCAAAGTTTTTCTTTGAGACGGTTTTTTTATTTGTGTGTTTCTTTAAGAATTAATTGAAAGGAATGATTGTAATGGCAGACAGTAAAGTAACAAAAAAGTTAGCAGAGGTTGCTGAACGTATTGAGGAGTTACGAGGCATTTATGGCTTTTCAGAAGAAGAAATGGCACAAAAATCAGAGGTATCTTTAGAAGAGTATTTATCTTTTGTAAAAGGTGAGGATGATTTACCTTTCTCATTTGTTCATAAATGCGCTTTAGCTTTCGGTGTTGAAATGACAGACCTTTTAGAAGGTCAGAGTGCAAAGCTTTCTTCATACACAGTAACACGTCGAGGTAATGGTAAGGTTACAGCAAATGAAGATGGTAAGTTAATTCAGAACCTTGCACCACGCTTTAAGCAAAAGCTTGCTAATCCTTATTGGGTTAATTACCAGTATTCAAGTGAGCTTCAATCAAAAGAAATTGAAGTAAGCACACACGCAGGTCACGAATTTGACCTCGTTATAAAAGGTTCTTTAAAAGTTCGTGTTGGTGACAATTACGAGGTTTTAAGAGAAGGCGACAGTATCTATTATAAGAGCTCAATTCCACATGGTATGATTGCTGTTGACGGTGAGGATTGCACATTCTTAGCAATGGTTATGAATGATGAAGAGGAAACCGCTGAATTCGTTTCTGAAAATATAAATGAAGTAAAACAGGTTGAAAGACCACTCGTAAGCGATAAATTTGTAAAAACTTTCGTTAATGATGATGGTGTTTGCGATAAAATTGAGTTTTATAATGAAGATAAATTTAACTTCGCTTTTGATATAGTTGATGAAATTGGAAGAAAAACCCCTGAAAAACTTGCAATGCTTCATATCTCTGACGATATGACAGAAAGACGCTTTACCTTTAAAGATATGAAAGAAATGTCTTCTCAGGCAGCTAACTACTTTAAATCTTTAGGTATCAAAAAAGGTGACAGAGTTCTTTTAGTTCTTAAAAGAAATTATCAGTTCTGGGTAGCAATTTTAGCTCTTCATAAGTTAGGTGCGGTTGCAATTCCTGCAACAAATCAGCTTGTTGTTCATGACTATGAATATCGTTTTAAGTCAGCAGGTGTTACCGCTATTGTTGCTACTGCAGACGGCAAAGTTACTGAAACAGTTGATGAAGCACAAAAGACTTGCCCTGAGTTAAAAGTGAAAATTGTTGCTAATGGTGCAAAAGAGGGATGGCACAATTTCGATGAAGAATTCTCACTCTTCTCACGTCGCTTTGTACGTGACGAAAATACTGCTTGTGGTAACGACCCACTCATAATGTTCTTTACATCTGGTACAACAGGCTATCCAAAAATTGCAGTTCATAGCCACAAATATCCACTTGGCCACTATATTACAGCAAAGCATTGGCACAATGTTTACCGTGATGGAATTCACTTCACAATTTCAGAAACCGGCTGGGGTAAAGCGCTCTGGGGTAAGCTCTATGGTCAATGGCTCTGTGAGGGTGCAGTGTTCACTTACGACTTTGAACGCTTTGATGCTTCAAAAATCTTACCGATGTTTGCAAAGTATAATATAACCACATTCTGCGCACCACCTACAATGTACAGAATGTTAATAAAGCAAGATATTTCTCAATACGATTTATCTTCAATAAAACACGCTACAACAGCAGGCGAAGCTCTTAACCCTGAGGTGTTCAAGCAATTCAAAAAGGTAACTGGTCTTAAAATTTATGAGGGCTTCGGTCAGACTGAAACAACACTTTCAATTGCGAACTTAGATGGCTCAAAAATTAAAATCGGTGCAATGGGTAGACCATCACCACTTTATGATATCGATTTAGTAGACCCTGACGGCAAGCCTGTTCCTGATGGTGAGACAGGTGAAATCGTTGTTCATACTGAAAAAGGTGCACCATGTGGTCTATTCTTGGGCTATTACAACGATGAGGAACGTACCAAAGAAGTATGGCACGATGGTCTTTATCACACAGGTGATACTGCTTGGCGAGATGAAGATGGCTATCTCTGGTATGTTGGTCGTGTTGATGATGTTATCAAATCATCGGGCTACAGAATCGGACCTTTCGAAATAGAAAACGTTATTATGGAGCTCCCTTATGTTCTTGAATGTGGCGTTTCTGCTGCTCCTGACGAGGTTCGTGGTCAGGTTGTTAAAGCAAGCATCGTTTTAACAAAGGGTACAGAGGGTACAGAAGAATTAAAGAAAGAAATTCAGGATTATGTTAAAAAGAATACAGCTCCTTATAAATATCCAAGAATTGTTGTATTTCGTGATGAATTACCAAAGACAATCAGCGGTAAAATTATAAGAAATAAACTTTAATATTCCTTATTGCAATATTTACAAATTTTGGTATTGATATTTATAAAAAATTCCAATTATTTTCTTGACAAATTATAAGAGATGTGGTATGGTATTATACGTTCAAAGGCGTTGAAGAAAAGGGATTGTAACAGTTTTCCTTTCAGAGAAATGACGGTTGGTGCAAGTCATAGGTTAAACGTTTCAGTTTGTAGTTTCTGAGCCGAGAGAAAGAAAGGCTTTTGCTTAGTAGAATCTCTCCGTGATTGCTGCGTAAAGGCATAGGAGTTGATAGACTCCAAGAGTGGCAGTTTTTCTGCAATTTGAGTGGTACCGCGGGTATTATAAATTGTTTATAACGCTCGTCTCAAAGATCATATCTTTGGGGCGGGTTATTTTTATTAAATAACCTGTTCTCAAGGGAATAATCGGAGGAACTTAAAATGGAACAAATTACAGCACTTGATTTTAAAATCAAGGAAATGGCTGCAAGAATCAGAGAATTAAGAGAAATTCAAAATCTCACAACTGCACAAATGGCTGAAAAAACAGGCGTTAGTGAAGCTGAATACATTGAGTGCGAAAATGGCAATAAGGACTTGAACTTTGCGTTTATTTACCGTTGTGCGCAAACACTTAATGTTGACGTTACCAGCCTTATTGAAGGTCATACACCAAAGCTTGTTAACTATGTTTACACAAAATCAGGCAAGGGTCAGCGAATTGAAAAAGCTCATGGTATGACTTATTACAACCTTGCTTCTGCTTTCAAAAACAGAATTGCTGAACCTCTTTTTGTTCGTAGTACATATAGCGAAGAAAAACAGAACAAAGAGATTGAAGTTACTACCCACGCAGGTCAGGAGCTTGATATTGTTATTGAAGGTAAGTTGAAGGTTCAGGTTGGTGAACACTACGAAATACTTGAAGCAGGTGACAGTATTTATTACGACAGTTCAACACCTCACGGTATGATTGCTGTTGATGGCAGAGACTGCACATTCTACGCTATTGTTCTTAACCCTACAGGTGAGCCTATTCCAGAGCTTGAATATGCAAAGGCAAAAGCTAAGGCTAAAGCTCTTGATAGCAAGAAGGCAATTGAAAGAGATACAAAGGACCGTATATATCACAAGTATATTGATATTGAAAAGAACGAGAATGGTACACCAACAAAGATTTCTTTCAAAAATACAGAAAAGTTTAACTTTGCATTTGATTTGGTTGATGCTTTAGCAGATAAAGACCCAACTAAGCTTGCAATGCTCCATGTTGATAAAAACAAGGTCGAAAGACGCTTTACTTTTAAAGATATTAAAAAGGCATCTGCTCAGGCAGCTAACTATTTTGCTTCTTTAGGTATCAAAAAAGGCGACAGAGTTATGCTCGTTTTAAAACGCCATTATCAGTTCTGGTTTGCAATGATTGGTCTTAATAAATTAGGTGCAATAGCAATTCCTGCACCAAACCAGTTGCAAGAGCACGACTTTGAATACCGTTTCCAGTCTGCCGGAATTAAAGCAATTGTCTGCACAGGCGATGGCGATACTGCTCATCAGGTGGATTTAGCAGCAAAAACTTCACCGTCATTAGAAATTAAAATTATGGTTAATGGTGAAAGAGAAGGCTGGAGAAATTATGATGAAGAAAGTGTTCGTTTCAGCTCTCACTTTGAAAGAACTGAAGATTCACCATGTGGCGACGATTTAATGCTTATGTTCTTTACATCAGGAACATCTGGCTATCCAAAAACTGCAATGCACAGCCACAAATATCCTTTAGGTCACTTCCATACAGCAAAATTCTGGCACAATGTTGACCCTGAGGGCCTTCATTTCACAATTTCAGATACTGGCTGGGCTAAGTCAATGTGGGGCAAGCTTTATGGTCAATGGCTTTGTGAAGCACCTACATTTGTATATGACTTTGACAGATTTGATGCAGCAGATATTCTTCCGATGTTCGCAAAATATAAAATCACAACATTCTGTGCGCCACCTACAATGCTTCGTATGATGATTAAGCAGGATATTTCAAAATATGATTTCTCATCAGTTCAGCATATGACAACTGCTGGTGAAGCTTTAAACCCTGAGGTTTATCGCCAGTTTGAAAGTGCAACAGGTCTTCAGATTTTAGAAGGCTTTGGTCAGACAGAAAGCACAATGATTATTGGTAATATGACTGGTGCTTCTCACAAAATCGGCTCAATGGGCAAACCAGCACCGATTTATGACGTTCATCTTGTTGATGCTGATGGCAACGATGTTAATGTCGGTGAAAATGGTGAAATTGTAATCAACGTTAAAGACGGTGCACCTTGTGGTCTTTTCAAGGGCTATTACAAAGATGAAGAAAAGACAAATGAGGTATGGCACGACGGTTTCTACCACACAGGCGACGTTGCATGGAAAGATGAAGACGGTTTCTATTGGTATGTTGGCCGTGTCGATGACGTTATCAAGTCATCAGGTTACCGCATAGGACCATTCGAGATTGAAAGCGTTATTATGGAGCTTCCTTATGTTTTAGAGTGTGGTGTTTCTGCTGCTCCTGACGAGGTTCGTGGTCAGGTTGTTAAAGCAAGTATTGTTCTTGTTCCGGGTACAGAAGGTAATGAGGAATTAAAGAAAGAAATCCAGCAATATGTTAAAGAAAAGACCGCACCTTATAAATATCCAAGAATTGTTGTGTTCCGTGATGAATTACCAAAAACAACAAGTGGTAAGATTATAAGAAATAAACTTTGAGGTGTTCAATTTGAAAAATAAAAGAGTTACTCTTTTTGCAGGGCATTATGGTAGCGGTAAAACAAATATTGCAGTGAATTATGCCTTGTACCTTAAAGAAAAATATGAAAAAGTAGTTATTACTGACCTTGATATTGTAAATCCATATTTCAGAACTGCAGATAGCTTAGAAGAATTAACCAAAGCTGGTATAAAACTCATATCTTCTGAATTTGCTAATTCAAATGTAGATTTACCAGCTCTTCCTCAAGAGGCTTATACAGTTCTTGACGATAAAAGTGCAGTTGCAATTCTTGACATCGGTGGTGATGACAGAGGCGCCTATGCACTTGGCAGATATGAAGCTGCAATACGCGAAGAAAATGACTACGAGATGTTGTTCGTTTTTAATAAGTACAGGCCATTAACCCCGGATGCTACTTCAGCATTTGAGGTTATGAAAGAAATTGAAACAGCAGGTAAAATTAAATTTACAGCTATTGTAAATAACTCTAACTTAGGCGTTCTTACAACTAAAGAGGATATATTGGCTTCAAAAGAAAGTGCAGAAGAGTTATCACGTCTTTCAGGCTTACCAATTAAAATGACAACAGTAAGTTGCGACTTAGTTAATTCTTTTAATGGTGAAATAGATAATATTTTCCCATTGAAATTACAAAAAAAGATAGTATAATATATCTATTGATATAGGAGGCGTTTATTATGGCAAAGGTTACTTTTTTAGACAACGTTTGTAAAGGCTGTGGTCTTTGCGTTACAGCTTGTCCTAAAAAAATCGTAGAACTTGATACTTCAAGACTTAATGCAAAGGGTCATCACCCTGCACACGTTACAGATGAAAGCTTGTGTGTTGGTTGCGCATTCTGTGCAACAATGTGTCCTGATTGCGTAATTACAGTAGAAAGATAAGAGGTGGAAAAAATGGGTGAAAAAGTTTTAATGAAAGGTAACGAAGCTATTGCAGAAGCTGCAATAAGAGCAGGTTGTTTACATTACTTCGGTTATCCAATTACACCACAAACAGAAATAGCAGCTTATATGGCAAAACGTATGCCAAAGGTTGGCGGTGTATTCTTACAGGCAGAAAGTGAAATTGCTGCTATCAATATGGTTTTAGGTGTTGCTGCTGCTGGTAAAAGAGTTATGACATCATCTTCAAGCCCTGGTGTTTCACTTAAGAGTGAAGGTATGTCTTATATTTCTGGTAGCGACGTTCCAGCACTTGTTGTTAACGTTCAACGTGGTGGACCTGGTCTTGGTGGTATTCAGCCATCACAGTCAGACTACTTCCAAGCAGTTAAAGGTGGTAGCCATGGTGACTATAAGAGAATTGTTTTAGCACCTGCTTCTGTTCAGGAAATGGCTTCACTTACAACAAAAGCATTTGATTTAGCTGATAAATACAGCATTCTTACAATGATTTTAGCTGATGGTACAATGGGTCAGATGATGGAGCCTGTTGAGCTTGAAACTGCGGAACCTGTAAAATATGAAAAGCCTTGGGCAACAACAGGTACTAAAATGCAGAGAAAGCATAATATTGTTAACTCACTCTACTTAAAACCTGAAGAATTAGAAAAGAAAAACTTTGAGCGTTTTGCAAAATACAAAACAATCGAAGAAAATGAAGTTATGTATGAAGAATATCTTATGGACGATGCAGAAATCTGTGTAGTTTCATTCGGTATTACATCAAGAGTTGCTAAAAATGCTATTGTAGAAGCAAGAGCAAAGGGCATTAAGGTTGGTATGATAAGACCAATCACACTCTGGCCATTCCCAACAGAAGTTTTAAATAAAGCTGCTGATAAATGCAAAGCATTTATTTCTGTTGAAATGAATATGGGTCAGATGATTGAAGATGTTAAACTCGCTATTGAATGTAAAAAACCAGTAGAGCTTTGCTGTCGTGTTGGTGGTATGATTCCTTCACCAGAAGAGGTTCTCGCAAAGATTGAAGAAGTAAACGAAGGAGGAGAAAGATAATGGTAGTATTTGAAAAACCAAAGTCACTTACAGATGCACCACTTCACTATTGCCCTGGTTGTACTCACGGTATTATTCATCGTCTTGTAGCAGAAGTAATAGATGAATTAGGCATTGAAGGTAAAACTATCGGTGTAGCACCTGTTGGTTGTTCAGTTATGGCTTACGATTATTTCACCTGTGACTTCGTTCAGGCTCCACACGGTAGAGCTCCGGCAGTTGCTACAGGTGTAAAAAGAGCAGACCCTGAAAATCACATTGTATTTACATATCAGGGTGACGGTGACCTTGCTGCTATCGGTACTGCAGAAACAGTTCACGCAGCGGCAAGACGTGAAAACATCACAGTTATTTTCGTAAACAATGCAATTTATGGTATGACAGGTGGTCAGATGGCTCCAACAACTCTTCCAGGTCAGGTTACACAGACTTCACCTTATGGTAGAGATGTTGAAACTGTTGGTTATCCTGTTAAAGTATGTGAATTACTTTCAAATGTTGATGGTGCAGCTTACCTTGAAAGAGTTGCAGTTAACAGTGTTTCTAATATCAAAAAAGCAAAGGCTGCAATTAAAAAGGCATTCCAGAACCAGATTGACGGCAAAGGCTTCTCACTTGTTGAGGTTGTTTCAACATGCCCTACAAACTGGGGTATGACACCAGAAAAAGCATTAAAGTGGCTTGAAGAAAATATGCTTCCATATTACCCACTTGGTGTTTATAAAGATATCTACGCAGAGGAGGCAAAATAAGATGAAAAAGACAACTAATATTCTTTTTGCAGGCTTCGGCGGTCAGGGTATTCTTTTCGCTGGTAAATTTGTAGCATACAAAGGTCTTCTTGAAGGCAAACATATAAGCTGGCTCCCATCATACGGTCCAGAAATGCGTGGTGGTACTGCAAACTGTAGCGTTATCGTAAGCGAAGACCCAATCGGTTCACCAATCGTTAGTAAACCAGACGTTCTCGTTGCAATGAATTTACCTTCTCTTGATAAGTATGAAAACGAAGTTGTACCAGGCGGTAAAATTTTTGTTGACTCAACACTTATTGAAAGAAAAGTTACACGCAATGACGTTGACGTTTACTACATTCCTGCGACAGGTCTCGCAAGTGAAAAAGGTATTAACACTCTTGCTAATATGATTATTACTGGTAAGCTTTTAAAAGAAGTAGAAGAATTATCATTTGATAATATTGATGCTCCTTTAGGTAAAGTTGTGTCGGCAAGACATCAGGATTTACTTGAAGTAAACAAGACTGCACTTCAGTTAGGTTACGATTACTAATATTTTAGATTATAAATTTTGAAAAGAGGCTATTGAAATGGGTTACGATTTCAAAATAGAAAAAGCAACAGTAAAAAAAGAAAAACCAGCAGACCAAGGTCTCGGTTTTGGTAGATATTTTACTGACCACATGTTCTTAATGAACTACAATGAAGAAAAAGGCTGGCACGATGGCAGAATTGTTCCTTATGGTCCACTTCCACTTGACCCATCTGCTATGGTTTTCCATTATGCACAAGAGCTTTTTGAAGGTCTTAAAGCATACAGAACTGCAGACGGTAAAATTCAACTTTTCCGTCCACAGAAAAACATTGAAAGAATGAACAATACTTGCGATAGACTTTGTGTTCCAAGAATTGACCCTGACCTTGCTCTTGAAGCTATCAAGGCAGTTGTTGAAGTTGATAAAGATTGGGTACCACACAGTGAAGGTACATCACTTTATATTCGTCCATTCATTATTGCAACTGACCCATTCTTAGGTGTTCACCCTGCACACACTTACATTTTTGCTATTATTCTTTCACCAGTTGGCTCTTACTATGCTAATGGTATGAATCCTGTTAAAATCTGCATTGAGCATGAATATGTTCGTTGCGTAAAAGGTGGCACAGGTATGGCAAAGGCTGGCGGTAACTATGCTGCATCTCTTATCGGTCAGAAAAAAGCTGACGAAATGGGCTATGCACAGGTTCTCTGGCTTGATGGTGTTGAAAGAAAATATATCGATGAAGTTGGTGCTATGAACGTATTCTTCGTAATTGATGGCACAGTTATTACTCCATCTCTTGAAGATGGCAACATTCTTCCTGGTGTTACAAGAGCATCTTGCATTGAAGTTCTCAAAAGCTGGGGCTACAAGGTTGAAGAACGTAAGCTCTCAGTTGATGAGGTTAAAGAAGCTCACAAAAACGGCAAGTTAAATGAAGCTTTCGGTACAGGTACTGCAGCAGTTATTTCACCAATTGGCGAATTCTTCGACGAAGGTGAAAAACTTATTGTTAACAACAACGAAATCGGTCCAGTAGCGCAAAAACTCTACGATGAACTCACAGGTATTCAGTGGGGTAAGGTAGAAGATAAATTTAACTGGATTGTTAAGGTTACAGACTAATTTAATTAAAGCTGACAATTAAAGTCAAAAACTTTAATTGTCAGCTTTTTGTTTTTTATAGAATTAATTATTTGATTTTTTCTTAATCTTGTGTATAATGAAAAGAGAAGATGAAATAAATAGTTTCGAGGTAAAAAAATGATTGTTTATCATGGTAGTAATGTTTGTGTATCCGAACCTAAATTGATACAACAAAATCGTTTTCTTGACTTTGGGTTTGGATTTTATACTACAACTAATAAAATACAAGCAATTGGGTTTGCTGAAAAAGTTTATTTAAGAAAACATACTGGTGAAAAAATAGTTAATATCTATGAATTTGATGAAACCGCTTTTAATGAGTGTTCTGTTCTTAGGTTTGATTCAGCAAATGAAGAATGGCTTGATTTTGTGTCAGAAAATCGTTCAGGTACATATAAAGGTAAGCAATATGACTTGATTTTCGGTCCTGTTGCTAATGATGATGTTTACACAACTTTCACCCTTTACACTTCGGGGGTTCTTACTAAAGAACAGACTATTGAAGCATTAAAAATTAAAAAACTTTACAATCAATTAGTATTTGCTACAGAAAAAGCGTTACAATATATTGATTTTAAAGGTGTTTTAGAAACGGAGTAGTTTTAATGGAGCAGAAAAAATTTGAAGCGGTTCTCAAACTTTTAATTCCACAAGTAATTCATTTAATTGCAGAAAATGGTAGGATTGATGAAGTTACTGCTTCAAGAGATTTTTATAATTCAAAAGTATATGAATTATTAGAAAATGAAGAAACTAAATTTTGGCATTTCAGTCCGTTAACACTTTTCAATATGTATAATGACGAAGTTAAAACAGGTGTTTTGAATTTTCCAGAGGAGGCTTAAATATGAGTAATGCAGGTAAATTTTTGGTTTACTGTATTGAGCTTTATAAAAATGCAAAAAGTCTTAATGGTAAACAGGTTATGGAATTATTTACAAAGTATAATGTTTCTGAATATATTTACGATTGTTTTGAAGCACTCCACACAACTGGAGATAATTATATTATAAATGACATAGATTTGTTTATTGAAGCAAGGCAAAATTGAACTTATAAAATTAACCTGACATTTAAAGTTTTTGAACTTTAAATATCAGGTTTTTGTTTTTATTTCTTGATTTTTAATTCATCAATTTTTTGAAGATATTTATTTACAGTTGCGCCAAAGGTTATGTTCCAATCAGTTTCTAAAAGCTCAATTATTCGTTGGTAAGTTGAGATTGACTTTTGATAATCTTTTTTGATTTCATAAATATGAGCGATTGCTTCAAGTGAGTCTGTAAATCTTGGTTTTTGCTGAAGTTCAAATGATTTCTCAAAACAAGAAATTGCATCTTCGTATTCACAATCATCAGCTTTAAAATCTGCAACTATTGACCAGGTGTACCAACTGTCAGGGAACTTTTTTATCATATCATCAAGTAAACTTTCACTTTCGTTGGTTTTTCCTTCTCTACGAAGAATCATAGCATCAAAAACATAAAGTAATTCCGGCTTTTCTTTGTTTCTGATGTTTTCAATTAAATCCTTTGCTTCGTCAGTTCTGCCATCAGCAATAAGTGCAGGTAACAAATATCTGTATGTCCTCATATCATCAGGATATGTTTTGAGATGTTCGTAGTAAAAATCAATGAGCTCGTGACGGTTGCGATAGTTCCAATCTGTGTGTGGTGAACCGTAAGCATCACGCAAAATATTATTCATACTCTTACTTGTGTCACCAAGTATTAACGCTTTCTTTGCATATTCTACAGCTTGAATTTCAGAAGATTTTGAACGATGAGCGTAAAGCCAAGCGAGTAATTTGATTGCATTGACATTTTCATTATCTCGGTTTAATTGCTTTTCAAGAAAATGTTTTGCATTCTGGAATTCACTGTCTGAAAGAGTTGATTTTTCATTTAACATATTTTCAATTCTCTCGTATTGTGATTCCTCAGTAAATTCAAAAAGTTCGTCAATACTTACACCGAAAAAGACGGATATTTGTGGGAGTAACGATATATCAGGCATAGTAGTTTCATTCTCCCAACGAGAAACTGCTTGATATGTAACCCCCAATGCATTAGCAAGTGTTTCTTGTGTTACACCTTTGTTTAATCTTAATTGTTTTATTTTTTTGCCTAGTTCCATAAATTATCACCTTGTATTTTATTTCGGTACCGATGGCTTTATTATATGTGAAATAGTAAAATTAAGCAATAAACAAACAGATGATAATAACTAAACTAAAATAAGAGAATAGAAATTTATGGTGTAAAATATTGACTTGTGTGTTTTTGTGATGTATAATTTTATAGAAAAGTGTATAAAATACATACAAAAATACATAGAAAAGTGTGTTTTAATTGCTTGGAATTTTATAGAAAAGTGTGAAGATGTTTTAAGAAAGGGCGAAATTACAATGCTTTACAGAAAAATACAATCATATATTGAAAATCATTTAAAATCTGACTCTAACAAGATTTTGATTATAGATGGTGCAAGACAAATTGGTAAAACTTATATTATTAAATATACTGCTGAAAAACTTTTTAAAAATTATATTGAACTTAATATGCTTGAAGATTTACTTAGTGAAAAAAATTTCAGTACGGTGAAAACAGTTGATGATTTTTATTTGCAAGTAAGTATGATTGCAGGCGAAAAAATGCAGGATAAAGATAATACAATAATATTTATTGATGAAATACAAGCGTATCCGCATTTACTCACTTTGTTAAAATTTTTGAAAAGAGATGACCGTTATACTTATATAGCAAGTGGTTCGTTGCTTGGTGTGACTCTTGCAGAGACGACTTCTATACCAATGGGGAGTATTGAAGTTAAGCGTATGTATCCACTCGATTTCGAGGAGTTTTTGTTAAACAATGGTTTTAACAGTTTTGCTATTGATATAATGAGAAAAAAGTTTGAAGCAAAAGAAAGTCTTGATGAAACAACTCACAATAAGGTAATGGATTTATTTAAAAAATATTTACTTGTTGGTGGACTTCCAGATGCAATAAACTCATATATAAAAGATAAAAATATTGTTTCTGTTCGTAATATTCAAACAGAAATTCATAAGTTTTATGGTATGGATGCGTCTCAATATGACGAGCAACGTAAATTAAAAATTCGTAGAATATATGACACAATACCATCTAACCTTGTAAATAAGAAAAAACGTGTTGTAATACAAGATATCGAAAATAAAAAAGGCAAGCGTTCTTCTGATTATCAGGATGAATTTGATTATCTCATTAACGCTGGTATTGCTCTTGATGTAAAAGCTATATCTACACCAACATTCCCATTGATTGAGAATAGTGGTAAAAATTTACTTAAGCTCTATCTTAATGATGTTGGTATTCTTACAAATATTCTTTATAAAAATAATATCCGTGCTGTTATTGATGATGTGAAAAGCATTAATTTGGGTTCTGTTTATGAGTGTGTTGTAGCATCAGAATTAAAAGCTCACGGCTTTAGCCTTTACTATTATGATAACAAGGCAAAGGGTGAAGTAGATTTTCTTATTGACGATTATGAAAGTTTGTCAACTGTACCACTTGAAATTAAATCTGGTAAAGATTACACCGTTCACAGTGCATTAAATCATTTTATCTCTAATGATGATTATAATGTGAAAAAAGGCTTTGTTTTATCTAATGAACGAGAAGTAGCAATAAAAGATAAAATAACCTACTTGCCGATTTATTATATAATGTTTTTTAAGCAGGATTAAAGAAGGAAAACTCAATTCTACAAAGAAAGGGGTAAGTTATGTTTTCGTTAAAAAAAGAAACGCCAGAAAAATTATGTGAACAAATCTGGCGTGAACACGAAGCATACATAAGAAAGTTTTGCGAATACAAATTGCAGTCGCAAAAGGATTTAGTGGATGATTGTGTAAGTGAAGTGTTTCTGAGTTTACTCAAGGCGCTTAAAAATAATACAGAGATTAACTGCCCGAAAGCGTGGCTTACTAAGGTTGCCAACAATAAAATAACCGATATTTATAGAAATAAAGAAAAACAAGTAGAAAGAGAAGTTGCCCTTAATGAAGAAACCTTGAGTGGCAGTTATTATGATACATATAACTTTCAGGAAGTAACAGACGAACAGATAGAACAGATTAAAGAAACAATTTTAAATGAATTGGATGAAACGGATAGAAGTTTAATAGAAAACTATTACATCAAAAAGATGAAAGTTAAAGAAATAGCTTCGCTATATAACCTATCTGAATCCAGTGTAAAAGTAAAGCTTTTCAGAGTTCGGAAAACTATAATTTATCTTTCTAAAAAAGAACTTGAAAAATTTTCTTAAAAAATTTTGTAACCAAATGAAAAATTCTCGTCTATATAAGTGAAAGGAGAAATTTAAGCTATGACAAATAATGAGTTTAAACAAGTTTTGCTTGATGATTCAGTACTTATGTCAAAACAAGAGCTTGAGGAAATTATAGAAAACGAACTTAATAAAAGCGAATCAGAAATGGATGCTGATTTAATAGAATATTGTCTTGACAGTATTAAAAAGCTCCAGTTAAGTGAGGAAAGTAATAAAAAGGAAGAAAGCAAAAAAGTTTTCGTTGTAAATCCAAAAATGTGGCGTGTGCTTGTTACAATGTCAATTGTGTTAACTTTTATTTTTGCTGTTACAGCTTCTGCTATTTATTTTAATATTCCAGAAAATATTGTACAGTTAATAGATGGTAATGCAGAATATGATTTTAATTTAGGTGATGCAGACACAACTGCTGATGGTTATGCATTACTCGAAACTGATTTAGCAAAAAAGTTAGAAAGCTTTGGTATTACGCCTGTAACGTTTCCTGAAGCGTTGGTCAGCGATGAATGTAAAATAACAAAAATCGAAAACACAACTAGTGACAAAACAACTTTATTAGGTGCATATATTTATTTTGAATATAATGATTTATCTGGTAGAGCACGTATAGATAAATATATGGATTCTGATTGGATTGGTACTGGTTCTGTAATGGATGTTAAATCAGCAACAATGATTAATGTTAATGGGTTGGATGTTTTGGTTTTTGAGCAAGATGAAAATTGCACAATTAAATATAACAATGATTTAACACACTATTATTTTTATATAGAGTGTGACTTTGAAACAGCAAAAGAATTTGCAAAAACAATAAAATAAACTTTTAAGGGGAGTTTAGAATATGAAAAAGAAAATAATTATAGCAATAGTAGCAGTAGTAGTTTTAGTTTCATCAGTAGCAATATATTTTACAACAAAATCAGATTTTGTTATTGGTATTGGTAAACCTGTTGATTCATCAACACCGATGTATGTAGAACATATAATGTTAAGCTACGGTAAAGAACCATCAGAAAAACAAGAAGAACAACTTACTGAAATGTATAATAAAATTGATGTTGTGCAAAAAGAAATCAGTACAGAATTTGTTGCTCCGACTCATATTGAAGTAGAAGTAGAATTCGAAGATGGTAAAACAATAATAACATATAGTGGTAAAGCTACAGAAAAATCTACTAACAATGAAATAGATTACAATGAAGAATTAGTTTTTGATTTTATTCTCACAAAAGAAATTAGTGAGGATTAAAAATGGTAAAGGGTGAGTGTGTATGAAAAAAATATCCAGTATACTGTATGGTATCTGTAATATTTACTTTTGTTTATTTGCTATTGTAAATGGTGTAATTCTTAATTTGCATCCAATTTTTAAAGAAAATGGTTTGACTTTAGGCTTTTTAGAAGCTGGTGAACTCGGTTGGACAATATATGTATTATTTGCAGTGATTTTTATTGCAGTTGCAATTTTTGTTGCGTGTGCTTATAAGAAACTTAAAAGTTTTATTCCGTTTTTTATTTTACCTTTATATAACTTTGCACATTTTTATTTAATGCAAGTATTTTATCCAAAGACTGCAGTTGTAATGGTTTTATATGATATCGTTACAATTCTTTCTCTTGTATATGCAATAATTCAAATAAGAAGGGAGAAAAGGTTATATGAAAAAAATCAATAAAGTATTATTAGCACTTTCGGCACTTCTTTCAGGCTTTTTGTTTGTGCGTTTCTTTATGCCGAGGTGGTTTGGTGTATTGATTTATAATATTACTGGCGAAAGCCTTAATCATAATGTAGGCGAAAGTTGGATTGTTTATCTTTTCTGGGCAATAGTTCTTGGATTAACAATCATTGAATTAATTGCTAACAAAAATAAAAGAAAAATATCTCTTGTATTTATTATTGCAGAAATCACTCAAATTTTATTCCTTCCATTAATGGCTAACTTTGAATTCTTTGGTAATATTTATTTTATTTTTACAAGTATTGTAAATATTTCTTTATGTGTATTTGCAGTGCGTGAATTAATATTTACTTCAAAGAAAAAATAGTTGAGAAATAAAATAATATAAAAATTCTATGAACCGATAAATTTCAGTTTTGAGTTTATCGGTTTATTTTTTTGTTGAAATGTATATAGAAATATGTTAAAATAATATGGAATATGTTATTTGGTAGGTGAAGAGTGTGTCAGAAACTTCAAGAAAAATCATACAGGGTGTAACAGAGCTTGGTGCAGAGAATGGTATGTATGGTATGACCAGTAAAGCTATTTCTAAAAAATGTGAGTGCTCTGAGGGTGTTATTTTCAAGCATTTCAATACTTTAGAAGAACTAAAAAAAGAGGTTTATTATAATATAGACAGTGAAATTTACCAGTCTATTAAAAGTGTTGATTTTGATGAAAATGATGTTTACAAGAGTATCTGGCGTATCTGGAATGAATATTTTGAGTTTCTTTTACAAAATCCTATAAAAACAAAATATTATAAAAATTTCAGGTCCTCAAACCTTTATGTAACACACGACCACGCTAAGGATAACGACCATTACAACACAATTATAAGTGAGTTTAATGCTATTTCTGAGAAGTTTGGTCTTTATGAAAAAATCAATTACGACGTTTTGTGGTTTTTTATTATAGATAATTCTCTCTCTTTTGCTATGAGAATTTCAGACGGTTCAATAGAAAATACTGAGAAAAATAAAAAGACAATTTTTAATATCATCTTCAAACAGATTATAGATGAATTAGGGGTTGCAGAGGTAGGTAACAATGGAAAATAAAAACGGCTTTTCTTTTGGTGATTCTTCTAAGAATTACGAAACCGAAAAACTGAATAGTGATTATCTTGAGCTTTTAAGCGAGACACCTGTCAGCGAAGAAGAGGTTTATGGTGAAGAAAGTCGTGAAATCTACAGTTCTTCTGATAAGGGTGTTAACACACGTTCTTTCAAGGATGATTATGAGGATGTTTATTCAGATTCATCAAAAGAGCGCGATGACATTTATGTTCTTACAGATGACGCAGAAGAATACGAAGATGTTTACAGTAACGGCGATATTTATCTTTCTAAAAAGCCTGTTAGAGCCGAGGATTACGAAGAAGATGAATATGAGGATATTCCTATAACACAGAAAAACCGTAGGAATATGCAAAAACAAATAACTATGGAGCTTCCTGACGATGAAATCTCAGATTATGAAATGCGTAGAGGTAAGACTCTGGGTAATAAAGGAAACAAGTTGTTTAACTCAAAATTAAAGGTAGCAATTTTAGCAGTTGTTGCAGTAATTGTTGCGTTTTCTATCGTTCTCGTTACTTCAGCAGGTGCAATTGTAAGTAGCTTTACAAAAGGCGAAAAGGTTGAGCACATAAGCGATGTTTCGTCATTGGCAAAAAGAAGCGACGTAAAAAATATTTTGTTTATCGGTGCTGATAATGCAAAAGGTGGCACTTCACGAAGCGACAGTATGATGATAATTTCTGTTAACAAAAAAGCAGGTAAGGTTATTATTACATCAATACTTCGTGATACACACGTAGATATTCCGGGGGAATGTGAAGCAAAAATTAATTCTGCTTATTCCTGGGGTGGTGCTAATTTATTAATTCAGACAATTGAGCAGAATTTTAACTTGAAAATCGATGGCTATGCAGTAGTTGATTTTAATATGTTTACCGAGCTTGTTGATGGTTTGGGCGGTGTTGATGTTGAGGTTACCGAAAATGAAGCAGACTATATAAATAACCGCCATAATTACAAGAGCGAAACTAAGCCAGATCATTTTGAAAGTGGTGAAAGCGTTCATCTTAATGGTTATCAGGCGTTATGGTATACTCGTATAAGAAAGCTTGACTCAGATTTTATGAGAACCTACAGGCAACGAAAAGTTATTACTGCAATTGCCGAAAATATTAAAACAGAGCTTTTAACAGGTAATATTTTTGGTGTTATTTCTACAGCAAAGGATGTAGCACCTAATATAGAAACCTCTTTGTCAACAACAGAGTTTACTTCACTTGTAACAGGTGTGGCATGGTGTTTTGTGAAATCTGGTCTTAATCTAGATAAGCTTCTTATTTCACAACAGTTGCCTTTTGATGATACATGGCGATTTGAATCTAAATGGGATGGTTCTTCTATTGTAGTCGATTTCAGTACCAATCAGGAAATGCTTTACGATTCAATTTATGAACCACAAGAAACTTTGGAAGATACAACCGAAAATGAATAATGATAAAACTCCCGTCATATATTTTTATAGAATATGTGAAGGGAGTTTATTTTTATGGATATTTCATTTGAAAACGAAAAATATTGCAGTCTTAAAAAAACTTATGAAACTATTGTTGAAGAAGGTGTCGAAGCAGAGCTTTCTTTACCCGAATATATGCCAGAGATTTTAAGAATATTAAAGTCACAGGCTGTTCCTAAAATCAATTCGTGGCAAACTGTAGGCGAAAGAGTAACTGTAGATGGCACTTGTGAGCTTACTATGATTTACATAGGTTCTGATAATTGTATTTATAGCTTTACAGGGTCACGCAACTTTACACGCTATGCAGAAAATCCAGCATTTTTAACTGCAGAGGACGTTAATGTAAAAGCAGGGGTAAAGTTTATAAATTGCAGAGCAACCAATACAAAACGTGCCGAAATTAAAGGTGGTATAAACATTTCTGTTTCTGCATTTTCAAAAGCAGAAGAAGATATTCTTCTTTTAGAAAGCTGTTCAAATATACAAGAGAAGAAAATGGAGCTTCCTACAATGTCATTAGGCTGCAAAAAAAGTAAAATGTTTTCTATGAGCGATAGCTTTGAGTTAGAAAATAATTCAGCAGCTTTTATTGTCAGAAGCACTGCATCTGCAGTTTTGGGTGAAGTGAGAAAAATAAGCAATAAAATTATGGTTAAAGGTGAAACTATTGTAGAGGTTGCCTTTATACCACATGAAGATAAAAGCACCATAAAAACAATAAGAAAAAACCTGCCCATTAACCAGATTTTAGAATTCGATGGTATGGAAGAGCATTTTACAGGTGATATAACACTGGATGTAACTGCAGTTGATGTTATAATAAAAAATGATTCTCAGGGTGATGGAAGAAGTCTTGATGTTGGTGTAACTATAAATGCAAGTATCACCATGTGGGAGCAAAAAGATTTAACTGTAATTACTGACGCTTATGCAATAAATGGTGCTGTTGATTTGTCTTATAAAAAAATAAAATTCTATTCTGCGCTTGATGCAGTTCGTGATACTTATATTTTTAAAGATACTGTGGATGCTACAAAGCTTGGTGCAGAGTGTATATTGGATGCGTGTTGCGAAGAAGGCGAACCAGTAGCAACTTATGAAAACGATTCTATTGTAATTTCAGGCACAATGAAAGCAATGATTATTTTAAAGGATACTTCTGGTGGATATGTAACAACAGAAAAAATGCTTGATTATCGTTATGAACGAAGCTGTGATTGCAACGATAAAAGAATAGAATGTACACCAAAAGTGTCAGTTTCATCATTTGAATGTTCTTTAAAAAACAATGAACAAATAGATGTAAAAGCAGAATTACAGATAAATTGCTCAGTTTTCTCTGAAACTGAAATTGATATTGTTTCAGAAATCTCAGAATTAAGAGAAAGTGAAAAAGTAAATAATAGTGCAATTACTGTTTATTTTCCTAATTGTGAAGAAACTTTATGGGATATTGCAAAACGCTACAACACAACAGTTGAAAGCATTGTTTTAGAAAATAATCTTTCAGGCGATACAACAAAAGATATTAAAATGTTATTTATTCCTTCTGGTACTTGAATAAAACGACATAGTATCGTATAATAATAAAAGAACTTTCCCGAATTTAGCTGGACTAAGTTCGGGTTAATTTTTTAGGATGGTACAATATGGAACAAAGAAAAGTTTTAATTGTTGATGATGAACCAGATATAAGAGAAATATTAAATCTTTTATTGTCTTCAAATGGCTATAATGTGTTAAGCTCTGCAGATGGTGAAAATGCAATAAGAATTTTAAAAGAAAACCCTACTGTTGATTTAATTATTTTAGATATTATGATGCCTCATGAAGATGGCGTTCAGGTCTTACGAAAAATAAGAGAATTCAGTACGGTTCCAGCACTGTTTCTTACTGCAAAAATTCATGAGAATGATAAATTAGAAGCTTATGAAAGTGGTGGGGACGATTATCTCACAAAGCCGTTTTCACAAAACGAGCTTCTTATGAAGGTTAATTCTTTAATAAGAAGATATCGCAATTACTCAGGTAAGTCACAAGAAAGCAGTAAGGCAGATGCTATTATTCTTGATGAAAAAAGCAAAAAAGCATATAAGTCCGGTGTTTTAATTAATTTAACTGATACAGAATATGATATTTTAGCTTTCTTTATAAAAAACAGGGGTAAGCCTGTAGATACCAAAACACTCTATGAAAAAATATGGGATGAAAAATATCTGCCATCGGTGCAGAATACTATAATGGTTCATATTCTTAATCTTCGTAAAAAAATCGAAGACGACCACACAAACCCCACATTTTTAAAAACAATCTGGGGAAAGGGGTATCAGTTTGACTAATAAAAAAATAAATGGTAAAAGATTTGTTTCTTTTAAAACAAGTCTTGTGCTTTGTGTTCTTCTGGCACTTCTTTTAGCTGTTCTTGCTGCTGGCGTGACATATCATGTCGGCGGATATGTGGTTGATGAATTCTTCCTTAGTGAAGAAGCAGAGGCAGAACGTGATGTAGAGCTTTATCAGTCTTTTGTAAAGTTTGTTGAAGACGAAAATGTTGCTTCAACTCAAAGCGAGAAATTTGACGAATGGATAAATCAGTATAATGATAATGTTTATTTAACTATTTACAGAGAAGATAAGGTGTTTTTAAAAGATTTTGAAATCAGTGGAGATGAAGTTATTAAGCCCAGCGATAATAACGATGTTTCTGGTAATATAAATTTAAACGGTGAAGGTAATTTGTATAGCAACTACGACAGAACCGTTTATTCTGTTGCGTTCAGCGATGGTGTCTGTGCTGTTACTATAGGTCATGAGTATTCTCAGGCTTATAGAACAATTAAGATTTGTGCTGCGGCACTTGTGTTCTTTGTAGTTTTCTTTACTACAACAAGTGGTTTTAACAACAGCTTAAGATTGAGGGTAAAAAATCTTTCGAGTCAGGTTTCTCAGGTTAGTGCAGGTGAGCTTGATAAGCCTATTTCACTTGGTGGCAGAGACGAGCTTGCAATTCTCTCTTCGGATATTGAAACTATGAGAAGTACTCTCGTCGATAAAATCAATAGCGAAAATAAAGCGTGGAAAACAAACCAGGAGTTGATTACTTCGATTTCGCACGATATAAGAAATCCTTTGACTTCACTCGTTGGTTATTCAGATATTCTTCATAACAAGCAATATTCTAGTCAGGCTGAGTGTGAAAGCTATCTGGAAAGATGTCGTGATAAAATATACAGACTAAAAGAGCTTACTGATGAACTTTTTAAATATGCTCTTGTTTATGGCAAACCTGAATTAGAAGTAAACAAAACTGAAGAAGATGCTTCAATTCTTCTTAGCCAGTTAATTGGTGAGCCTTTAACTGAGTTGAAAAGCGAGAACTGTAAGGCATCTTTAACAGTGCTTATAAATGATATTACTGTTTCTGTAGACGTTCTTATTTTAAAAAGGGTTTTTGATAATCTTTTTTCCAACATAAGAAAATATGCTGATTTAGAAAAGCCAGTTGTAGCAACAGTTACTAAAAATGGTAATATGTTAAATGTCAAGCTTATAAATTATATAAGAGTTGTTGACAACCCTATAGAAAGCTCGAAAATAGGTCTTCGTACTTGTGAAAGACTTTGTAAATCGCTTGATATTGAATTCTCATATTCAGAAAAGAAAGATAAATTTACTACAGAAATGTTAATTCCTATAGTAAAAATAGTGGAAAACAAGGAATAAAATAATATTTTATTTGTTTAACATTTTCTATTGCATTTTTAAAAGACTTGTGTTATTATACTTAAGTCTATGTGTGCGTTGCAGTCGATAGGTTGCAACGGCAGTTAATGGCAACATTAAAGCTGGCGGTCCGCTACTGCTCTGCAGCATGAACGCTTGAAAAAATTCGGAGGTTTATTATGGACGCATTAAAACTTATTGCACAAGACAGCCTTAAGGCTGAAAAACCTGCTTTTTCTGTTGGTGATACCGTAAGGGTAGACGTTAAAATCCGTGAAGGTGACAGAGAAAGAATTCAGGCTTTCGAGGGTACTGTTATTGCTATCAATGGTAGCGGTGTAACAGAAACTTTCACAGTTCGTCGTGTTTCTTACGGCGTTGGTGTTGAAAGAGTATTCCCTGTAAACTCACCAAATGTTGCAGATGTAAAGATTGTTCGTTACGGTAAAGTTCGTAGAGCAAAGCTTTATTATCTTCGTGACAGAGTTGGTAAGGCTTCTAAGGTTAAAGAAAAAATTGGCTAATGCCAAACAAAACGTGGGGCAGGTGAAAATCTGCCCCTCATTGTTTAATGATTACTATTTGTTTAGTTTGTATATGAAAGGTGGCAGAATAATGAGTAAAGCAGAAGAAACAACACTTAATTACAATTTCGAAGATGATGTAAAGGGCAAGAAAAAGAAGAAAAGCTCTGAAAAAATGAGCATATTCGATGTTCTTGAACCGATTGTTGCTGCATTACTTGTAATTACAGTTGTATTTACATTGTTTTTCAGAATAGTTAATGTAAGTGGACGTTCAATGATGCCTACTTTAAATAATGGCGATAAAATTGTGATTTCAGCAACAGGCTATGAGCCACAAAGAGGCGATATTGTCGTTCTTTCAGGTGCTGCCGGAATTAAAGAAACAATAGTTAAAAGAATTATTGCTGTTGGTGGCGATAAGGTAGATATAAACTTTACTACAGGTTTAGTAACAGTTAATGGTCAGGAAGAAGAATATACTGATTCTTTAACACTTCAACAGTTTGATATTGCTTTTCCTATAACAGTTCCAGAAGGTTGCGTGTTTGTCCTTGGTGATAACCGTGCAGAATCACTTGATAGCCGTTCAACAGAAATAGGTTGTATTGACGAACGTTATATTGTAGGAAAAGTCTTATTCAGATTATTTCCATTAGGTGAAGGTAAGGTGGAATAAAATATGCCATCTGATATTGAAAAGTTTGTAGAGTCAATCGAAGAGGATGTTAATAACTCAAATGTATTGTCTGAGAATACATCAACTGATGAGCTTTTAACAGAAGTAGAGGTTGAAGAGGGTAAAAAGACTGAAACAGCTGAAAAGCCAGATAAAAAAATGCAATTTCATCTCAATGTGTATGACTTTGCTTCTATAGTAATGGCAGCTTTTATAATAATTGCTTTAATTTTTACCTTTGTATTCCGTCTTGTTGGAGTTAAAGGTCAGTCTATGGAAAGTACACTTTTTGAAAATGACTGGCTTATTACTATGGAGCAGGATGAATATGTTTATGGCGATATAGTTGTTATTACTGAACCTAACTATTTCAATGAACCACTTATTAAACGTGTTATAGCAACTGGTGGTCAGATAGTTGATATCGACTACGGTTCATCTACTGTTTATGTTGATGGCGTAGCATTAGAAGAACCATATATAAACGAAAGCTTTATTTTGCATAATAGTGACGATATAACTTTCCCTTATACTGTTCCAGAGGGGCATTTATTCTGTATGGGTGATAACAGAAACCATTCAACAGACTCTCGCTCAAATCTTATTGGTGCAGTTGATGAAAGATATATTTTAGGAAGAGCAATGTTAAGAGTATTGCCATTTGGTGATTCTGATATTTACGATTATGAATAATAAGAAAAAAACTAAAAAGAATGAACAGCAAAAAACAGATACCCAAAACCAGATAGTACAGTGGTTCCCGGGGCACATGGCTAAAACCCGCAGACTTATTAAAGAAAGTCTGCCGTTTGTAGATTTAGTGACTGAAATTGTTGATTCAAGAATTCCTATGAGCTCTTCAAATCCAGAGCTCGCTGAGATGATAGGTAATAAGCCGAGAATAGTTCTTCTCAATAAGTGTGATGTTGCTGATGAAAATGCAACGAAGCAATGGGTAGATTATTACAAGAGAAAAGGTATTTACGCACTTCCTGTTGATTGTCGTTCTGGTAAGTCACTTAATGCCTATCTTCCGTTAGTTCGTGAGATATTAAAAGGAAAAATTGAAAAGAATACCGAAAAAGGTATGGTTGGTAAACCACTAAGAGTTATGGTTGTCGGTATTCCTAACACTGGTAAATCCTCATTTATAAACAAAATGGCAGGTAGAAATCGTGCAAAGGTTGCTGATAAGCCTGGCGTTACAAGAAGTAACAGCTGGTTTGCAGTTGGTAACGGAATAGAGCTTTTAGATACACCTGGTGTTTTGTGGCCTAAGTTCGATGACCCTAAGGTTGGCGATAAATTAGCTTTTATCGGTTCTGTTAAGGATGAAATTTTAGATAGTGAAACATTGGCTTTAAAGCTCATAGCAGTTTTAAAAACCGATTATTCTGAAAGGCTTACCGAAAGATTTAAAATCACTGATTTTACCGATAAAGAAGATTATGAAATCTTAGAGATGATTGGCAGAAAACGTGGTTTCTTAATTTCTGGTGGCGAAATAGATTTCGAAAGAGCCTCTGTCATTCTTCTTGATGAATACAGAGCTGGAAAATTAGGTAAATTAACTCTTGAATATCCAAGAGAATACGAGTAAAATAGAAGTCAGGCAATTTGCCTGACTTTCTTTTTTATGAAGGGGTATTTTTATGTTGGATTATAGTTATGAAGCTACAGCACACGAAAACGGTTATAAAGTAGTCTGTGGAATAGACGAAGCAGGACGTGGTCCACTTGCAGGACCAGTGTTTGCTGCAGCGGTGATTTTACCAGAAAATTATTCTCACCCTGTTTTAAACGATTCTAAAAAGCTTTCAGAAAAGAAGCGCGACGCTGTTTATGATGATATAATAAAAGATGCTGTGTGTTATAGTGTTGGTATTGCAACCGAGGAAGAAATTGACGAAATCAATATTCTTAATGCAACATTTTTAGCTATGAAAAGAGCAGTTGAGGGGTTAAGTGTAAAACCAGATTTTGCATATATAGATGGTAACCAATATCCTAAAACTGGAGTGAAAGAAGAAACAATAGTAAAAGGTGACGGCAAGTGTATCTCAGTTGCGGCTGCTTCTATTATTGCAAAAGTTAGCCGTGACAGGTTTATGCTTGAAATAGATAAAGAGTACCCTGAATATCAGTTCAGTAAGCATAAGGGCTACGGTACTAAGCTTCATTACGAAATGATTGAAAAATACGGCGTCTCAAAGGTTCACAGAAGAAGCTTTTTAAAGAAAATTTTAGGTGAATAAAAAATGGATAGTAGATTGCTAGGTGCATTTGGTGAGCAGGAAGCAGCAAGATATTTAAGAAATAAGGGTTACAAAATACTGACTGCTAATTTTAAAACCTATGTCGGCGAAATTGATATAATTGCTGAAACTAAGGATAATATCTGCTTCATAGAGGTTAAAACACGAACAGAAGGTGCTATGCTTCCACCACGTAGTGCAGTAGGAGTTCATAAAGAACAGAATATTGAAGGTAGTGCGCTTATATATATTAATAGATATAAGGTGAAAAAACAGCCACGTTACGATATTATTGAGATTATTGTAAATGAAAATAAAGTGGTGAGCCTTAATCATATTGAAGGGGCGTTTTAATGTGAAACTATTTGATTTGCATTGTGATACAATAGGCGAGTGCTACAAAAACAAATTATCTTTAAGAAATAACACGCTGAATGTTTCGTTGGAAAAAGCAAAGCGTTTTGAAGCGTATACACAGGTTTTTGCTATATGGATTTCTGACGAATTGCGTAGAAAGTCGGCAACAGATTATTTTAATAATGTATGCGATTATTACTACAAAGAGTTAAGCCTGAATAAAGATTTAATCGTTGAGTTTACTGATGCTAAAAAAGAAGATAAGAGAATAAAGGCAATTCTTTCTATTGAAGGTGGAGCTGCATTAGGTGGCGATATAAATAATTTATATAAAGCTTATGAGCGAGGGGTAAGAATTTTAACTCTTACTTGGAATGATAAAAACGAAATTGCTTCTGGGGCATTTTGCGAAAATGGTGGACTTACACCTTTCGGTAAAGATGTTTTAAGAAAAATGGAAAAGTTAAAAATGATAGTGGATGTTTCACATCTTAATCGTGAGAGCTTTTTTGATGTAGCAGAAAATACTGAACTCCCATTTATTGCCAGCCACTCAAATGCTGATATAAACGACAATATTTATGGCAACAAAAGAAATCTTCTCAAAAGCCAGATTGAAATAATCAAAGAACGAGAGGGTCTTATAGGACTTAATTTCTGTAAAGATTTTTTTGATGTAAGAGGCAAAAGTGGAATTGAGGCGTTTAAATGTCAGCTCGGATATTTCTTAGAAAATGGTTGCGAAAATATAATTGCACTCGGTGCTGATTTTGATGGCTGTGACTTAACCGATGGTATAACAGGAATTGAAAGTATGGAGTGTATTTACAATGCACTCATAAAAGATGGTTTTTCAAAAAACTTGATTGATAACTTGTTTTATAACAATGCTGAAAAATTTTTTAGAAAAATGAAGATATAACAAAACAACCAGTCTTTTTAGACTGGTTGTTTCGTTATATTAATCTAAAAATCAGTATCTCATTGAGATTGTTTTCTCAAGTCTGTCTGAGAAGAATTTTAAAACTGTTTCACTCTTTGTTGATTTTTCTTCAATATCTTCATAAATACCGTCAACTAATTCGTTGTATGCATTTGAAGCCATTGTATCACGAACATCTTGTTCCCAAGTCTGATATTCTGAAGCAGAAACGAAATACATAAAGTGATAACCAAATTCAGTTTTAACAATTTCAGCGTCGCCAGCTTTACGAGCAGGGTCAATAGCCCAGTTTGTAAATTCTGCAACATAATTGCCACCAGCAGAAACATCATCATAAAGACCATCTGTTTCAATAGAAGCAGTATCATCTGTGTTATCTTTTATAAGTTTAATGAATTCTTCTTCTGTAGCGCCATTGTTTTTCCATGTTTGAAGAAGTCCTTCAGCTTTTGCTTTTGCATCAGCATCATTCTTAGCAATAGTTGCTTCATCAAGTGCGTTGCCTTCAGCGTCTTCTGTTTCAGCCGCAATAAGGATGTGACGAACTGAAGCGTTAGCAACTGTCTCGTCAGCAGAAGCAGGTTTTACAATGTAAATAACATAGAAACATTCGCCCTCTGTGTCTTCAATAACAGCCTTATCGCCAACTACTCTTTCAGCAGCATAAATCCAGTTAGTAACAGCTGTGTTAGAAGTAATATCAGAAGCGTGAGCATCAGCTACGAGTGTAGCAGCATCAGATTCGAATGTGTCAGCCATTGATGGTGGAGCATATTGCTTAGCAAGTGAAACGAATGAAGTTTCTGTAGAAACAAGTGAATTAAATTCTTCAGCTCTTTGTTTTGCTTGTTCCTTAGTGTAAACTGGGTCAGTAGAACCTTCTTCAGCTTCAGCATAAGAAACAGTGAAAATTCTTGCACTTGCAGTAACAAATTCTGTTCTGTTTTCAGCGAAATATGTGTTAACATCTTCTTTTGTGTAAGTTGTTGTTAAGTGTTCCTGATACCATGTGAGGTAGTGCTGTGCAACAGCGTCTTTTTCAAGTAAAGCTCTGTAAGATTTTTCTGAGAGACCTTCACCGCAAACACGAGCAATGTAGTTGTCTAAAGCAAAATCACTTTCTTTTGCACTTTCTGAAAGAGTTTTGATTGTTTCATCAATTTCAGTTTTAATCTCAGTCATTAAATCTTCTGTGAGCTCAAAGCCATCTTTTTTAGCCTCTTCGCTGTTAGCTTTTTCATACATAGCGTTCATTAAGAATGCTCTTGTAGAAGCCATTTCTTTGAAGTAGTCACCCCAGGTTTTAACTGATTCAGGAGCATCGTCATAAGGATATTTCTGGTCTGCTGGGTCTTTAGACATATCAAAGCCAGTGAAGTATGAGCCGTAACCTGAGCCATAGCTTGAGTACATGCTTTCATACTCGTATGCCATCTGATAAATCTGATTGTAGAGTGACATATAATAATAGTTGTATTCAGCAGCTGAGAGTTTTTCGTCATCATAGGTTGCAACAGAGAGAACCTTTTGTGGAACGTTGAAAACGTTAAGAAGAAGATTGCCTGCAAACCAACCAACAAGAGAAACACAAAGAATAATAGCAAGAGTTTTAATAATAATTCTTACAGCCTTATCCTTTTTTGCTGAATGTTTTTTCTTTGATGCTTTTTCAAGACGTTCTTTACGCTGTTCACGATAGATTTCAGCGTTTGTCTTAATTTCGTTATTAGACATTTAGTATTCATCCTTTACATTAGCTTTTTGTGTAAAAACACATAACGGTCCTATTTTATACTAAAATAAAGAAATTTACAAGAGTATTTTTAATTTTTGTTATATATGTATAGAGAATTTACAAAAAATTAAGAAAATAATAACCTTCTAAATGTTTGACAGTAGCATTAAAGAGTGGTATTATATAAGATAATTGTATAGTATGTATTTATAAGGGAACAAAGATGGAGAAAAAGAAGTTAAATAAAAAAATAAAAATAGCAATTATTGTGTCAGTAGTACTTCTGGTTATTGCAGGTGCTGCTGTTTTTGGCGTGTTCTTTTTAAAGGGTGGTACAGCACAGAGCTTTGATTATACAAGCAAAGAAACCTTTTTTGAAGACGATGCAACAGAGTATATTGAGAGTGTATCGGATAATTATGGTAATACAGTTTGCTACAATCCAGAAAATGCATTTATAGCAATAAAAAAAGCTGGTAAAAAAGATTATTTTTTGCCTTGTAATAAAATTGCAAAGAGAGATAAAAACTCTGCGGTTTTAAAGCTTACTGTAAGAGATAATACAGGTAATTCATATATTCTCAATTCAACCGATAATTCAGCTGAGTTCAAAACTTTTGAAATAAGTGAAGATAAGAATTCATTAACAATTAAATTCTCACTTTACAAGGACGAAGCAAGTGCAAAAAAAGGCTTTCAGAAAAATGGTTTTTCAATTGAAATACCAGTTAAATTTACAACTGAAAATGGTGACATAAAGGTTTCTGTTCTTTGTAGTGAAATAAATCTTTCAAATGGTCTTTATATTGAAACACTTTCTTTGTTACCGGGTCTTTTCTCAGTTAAAGACGCTTTTAATGGTGAGCACTTTGTAATTCCTGATGGTTCAGGTGCATTGGTGGATTTATCTGTTGAAATGCCGGAAAAGGTTGCTTTTGATTTGCCAGTTTTTGGTAGCGACATAACAATAGGTGAACGAAAAGATGGTGCAGCTATTCCGTGCTACGCTTTGGCTGAAAAGAAAAAGACCAATTGTGTAATTATTTCTGAAGGTGAAGCTTTAGCCACAATAAAATGCAACAAACATAAAAAAGCAGGTTCTGGTAACATATATACCGAATTTACATTAACACCATTTGCTTCAACAGAAGAAAATAGTGTGGTAAGATTGGGCAACCAGTATGAAGGTGAAATAGCTCTGACTTATGTGTTTGCTGAAACTGAGACTAATTCATACACAACATTAGCTCTGATTGCGCGTGATGCTTTCATAAAAAAAGATTATCTTTCTGATGATGTGTCTTACGATTTTGGTGATTTGCCATTTTTTGTGAACGTAATTGGTAGTAAAAACGGCAGAGGTAAACCACTCACCACTTTTGAAGATGCTGCTGAAATTATAACTCTTCTGAACTCAAAGGGTGTAAGAAATGTTGCTTTAAGATTTTCTGGTGCGTTAAATGGTGGTCTCAAAGGGTCTTCATTAAACTCTGAACCAGTACTTAAATCACTTGGTGGTAACGAGGGCTTAAAAAGCCTTGTAAAACTTGCAACTGATAAACGTAGCAGTGTGTGGGTTGATGTAAATGCGTTTCTTGGTGGTACAGCACTCAGTGGTGCTAATGGTTTAGTCAAAGCCTCCCTTTACAATGATGTTTATCCATATATGGCAGAGAAGAATGTTGAAAGTATAATTTCATCCTCTTCAATTTTGGGTAAAAACATTTCTTCAAGCTACAAATTGTTAGAAGCAAATGAAAACCTTAATGTTACATTAAATGATGCTTCATTTTTGCTCTTTACCGATAGCATAAAAAAACTTGACCGTCAAGAAATGCTTGAATTAACAAAGGAGAGAGTTGGAGCACTTGCGGTGAATTCTGGTCTTATGCTTGATAAGCCAGCCTTGTGGCTTATGAAAAATGCGTCTGCAGTTTACACATTACCACAAGTTACATCTAAAGAAAATGCTTTCGGTGTAACAACAGTACCACTTTTACAAATGGTATTTCACGGTTCAGTTATTTATGGTGGTGAACCTGTAAATGTAACAAATGGTGGTTGGGATTCAATTCTTAAATATATTGAATATGGTGCAGTGCCATCATTCCTTTTCACTTATGAAGAGTGCAACAATTTGTCTTACGGCACTTATGCAACGCTTACTGCACAGTATTATTCAAAAATGAAAACACTTAAGTCAATTCAGGGGTTAGAAATTACTTCTCACGAAAAGCTTTTAACAGGCGTTTACAAGGTGACTTATGCATACAACAAGGTTGTATATGTGAATTATAATGATTCTGTTGTAACAGTAGATGGTATATTGCTCTCACCACAGGATTTTATACTTGTGTAATAACCAAAACAAATAACTGAAGGAGTGTACCTTTTGGAATTTGATAAAAAATTACTTGGACTTACTGATAATTTCGGCGATTGGTGGAAAAAAGGCTTTGAGATACCAAAAATGACTAAAGACCTTTATCCATATAATACAATGTTTTCACCAATCCGAGTAAATAATCTCGTTATAAAAAATCGTGTTGTAATGGCACCTATGGGCAATATCTCCATGTGCGATGAAACTGGTAAGCCCAACCTTAAAATGCTCAAATATTTTGAAGAAAGAGCACGAGGTGGGGTCGGTCTTATTACAACAGGTTTAGTGCCTGTGTCATTTGGTATAGATAAATCACTTATAGAAAAAGGCGAGCTTTCATATTTTCCGAGAATTGACCGAAGCAGAACGGTTTTTGCTCCTTGGCGAGACCTCTCTGCTATGTGCCATTCTTATGGTGCTAATATTTTTATTCAGTTAACACCGGGTCTTGGCAGAGTGGGTAATCCACAATGCCTTACAACTCAATATAAATTCCCCAGAAGCTCATCATTTAACCCTAATTGGTATATGAGTGCAGTTCCGTGCATACCGCTTTCGGATTTATCTTTAACAAGAATTATAAAACGAGTGGGTCAGGGTGCAGCAGATGCCAAAGCCTGTAATATAGATGGTGTTTATCTTCATGGTCACGAGGGTTACCTTCTGGAGCAAATGACAAATCCTGCGTTTAATCGTCGCAAGATAGGTAAATATGCAGATTACGAGCGCTTCGGTATAGATATGATAAAAGAAATACGTCGCCGTGTGGGTGATAATTATCCTATAATGTACCGAATAGATTTGTCACTTGTTTTAAATGAAACTTATAAAGAAAAAATGGATGAAATTCCATCGCTTAAAAAGTTTAAAAATGGCAGAACAATTGCAGATACTCTGAGATATATGAAAAATCTTGTAGAAGCCGGTGTAGATATGTTTGACGTCGACCTTGGTTGTTACGACAACTGGTGGCTTCCACATCCACCATCATCAATGCCGTCTGGTTGCTATCTGGGTATTGCAGAAATAGTTAAGAGATTTTTTATTGATTTTGAAATTAAGTCAAACAAGGGTCTTACTGTGCCGATAGTCGCAGTCGGTAAGCTTGGCTATCCGGATTTAGCTGAAAAAGCATTAAGAGATGGCAAGTGCGATATGATAATGCTTGGAAGACCACTTTTGGCAGATGCAGACTGGTGCAATAAAGCATATAGTGGCAAGGTAGAAGAGATAAGACCATGTATTGGTTGTCAGGAAGCGTGTCTTAACGAGTTTGTTGAGGGTGGTCATCCGCAATGTGCTGTTAACCCAAGAACTGCTTTTGAAGAAGAATATTCACGCGAAATCGTGAGAGCAGAAAAGAAAAAATATGTTGCGGTTATTGGTGCTGGTCCTGCTGGCGTGGTTGCAGCGGAAACCCTTATTAAAAGGGGGCACACTGTAGACCTTTATGAAAGACGTGAAATTGGTGGTAGTCTTGTAGCTGGTAGCAGACCGAAAATAAAATATGAAGTCGATAATTACCTTGATTATCTTTATAATGTTGTTGAAAAATTAAAACAGAATCCAGAATTTAATTTTATTAAAGGTAATGCTCAGGCAGAATCCTTAAAAGCAAAAAGCTATGATGCAATTCTTGTTGCCACTGGCACGAAGCAGTTAAAGCCGAAAATTGACGGACTGGACACTGCAAAGGTTCACTTTGCAATAGAGGTTTTGAAAAATCCTGCTATTGTGAGAGATGCAAGAACTATAATTGTTCTCGGCGGTGGCGTAGTTGGTGCAGAAACGGCATATTATCTCAAATATGAATTAAACAAAGACGTAAAGCTTATTGAGTCAGAAAAATACATAATGCCTAAAGCGTGTACTGCTAATCGTGGTCATATAATTCACTATCTTGAAGCAGCGGATGTAGATATACTTAATTGCACAAAAATTGCTTCGATAGATGGTAACAAGGTACGTGCAATTCAGAATGTTCATAAAAATGTACCATCACCTTATGTCACTTGGCAACCAGTTTTACCAGAAAATGTTGAAAACCCTCTTGACAATTTCGTCAAAATAGGCGAAAATTATAAGGAACGTTTACTCGTGGCAGATATGATTATTCTTGCAACTGGTTCAGTAGCTGACAGCAGTTTTTATTACGATTGTCAGAAGCTTAATGCTGCAAAAGAAATTTATAATATTGGTGATAGCTTCAGAAGTGCAAGAGTCTTTGAAGCCGTTCGTTCAGCTTATCGCTGTGCAAGAAATATATAATACGGCAGATGCCGTCAAAATATAGTTTATAATATCAACCGAAGGGATTGAAGAAAATGAATACAAAAATGGAACTCACCCCTGAACAGCAAGCCATTCTTGATGGTTCACAAGGGGAAACCATGGCGAAAGTTATGAAAACTCTCGTTATGTACGGCGAAGCTTTCGGTGCTACAAAAATGATTCCTGTTACAAGCGAAATGGGACATTTAGTAACAAGCTTCGGTCTTAAGGTTATGACACCAGTTTATGACCTTATGGAACAACTTATTGAAGCAGGTGTTAAGTCAAAGCAAAAATTCAGCGTTGACCCAAAACCACTCGCTCCAGAAGTACCATCAGACTTCCTTAAAAACGTTGTTTTCAAGAAGTTTATGTACTCAAAGCAAACAAGCTATGACGAACAGCTCAGAAAGTTGGGTCTTGTTAACGACGAGTCATATACATGTACTTGCTATATGAATGAGGTTGGCAACATTCCAAAGAAAGGCGACGTTCTTTCATGGGCTGAGTCAAGTGCTGTTGTTTATGCAAACTCAGTTTTAGGTGCTCGTTGTAA
Source organism: uncultured Clostridia bacterium (assembly GCA_937916395.1). Classification (GTDB taxonomy): domain Bacteria; phylum Bacillota; class Clostridia; order Oscillospirales; family Acutalibacteraceae; genus DTU089. The sequence continues at coordinate 70,122 of CALFTN010000060.1, forward strand.
CCGTAACTCAGGTATTATTGAGCTTATGGGTTCAATCGTGGGCTACGTTCCATATTTCGGTCTTGTTACAGATGAAGGAAGAAAAGCAACTTGGATTGTAGAAGTTAAAACAACTAAAAAACCAGAAGCACAGGTTTTAGGTAGTGCTATTGGTATGAAGGTTATGGAAGATGTTCCTTTTGTTAAAGGTCTTACTAACTGGATTGGTACAGAATTAACTGATGATGCAAAATCATACCTCAAAAACTTTGGTGCAGCTACAGCATCAAACGGTGCAGTTGGTCTTTATCATATTGAAGGTCTTACACCAGAAGCAGTTGAAATGGGCGAAAGCCTTATTGCAGAGGGTGCACAAACTTATGTTATCGACGATGCAGAGCTTGAAAGAGTTAAGGCTTCTTACCCAGTTATGTGGAAAGATAAGAATGCAACACCAAAGCTTTGCTTCATTGGTTGCCCACACCTTTCACATGCAGAATTAAGAGAATGGACAGATAATGTTGTTGAAGGCTTAAAGAAGAGCGGTAAAAGCAAGGTTTCAATTCCAACAGTATTTACTGCTGCTCCTGCAGTTGTTAAAGAATTTAAAGCTACAGAATATGCTGCAAAGCTTGAAGCAACAGGCGTAGTTCTTAGCTACATTTGCCCACTTATGTATATGAATAACCCACTCGCAAAGAAAATGCCGGTTATTACTAACTCAAATAAATTAAGAACATATACAACTTCTCGTTATTATACAGACAGCGAGATTCTCGATATAATCACAAAGGGGGCAAAATAAGATGAAAACATTTAAAGGTCGTCCGGTAGTACCGGGTACAGTTGAAGCAACTGCTCTTGTATCTCACAATGGTTTCAATACCCTTGCTTCATTCCAGAATGCACTTCAGTTTGGCGATAAACAAGCTAAATGTGGTGACCAGAATAACACAGATATTTTTGAACAACCAATGGTTGGTACAGCACTTTGTCTTCCACAGACAATCGGTTCAACAACAGGTGGTATGGTTCTTTACTGTGCAAAAGCTATGGACAGAGCTCCTGCTTGCATGCTCTTCTCAGAGCACATTGATTCTCTCGCAGCGGCTGGTGCAGTTTTAGCAGCAGTTTGGACTGATTCTCCAATGCCAACAGTTGACTGCCTTGGTGAAGAATTCTTAAACACAGTTAAGTCAGGCGATAAAATTAAAGTTTACGAAGACGGTACAGTTGAGATTCTTTAATAAAAAAGCACTCTGCGAAAGCGGGATGTCCTTAACGGAGAAAACAAAAAACCGAATAGGATAAAAATAATAGCGGCCA